>NZ_KE383885.1:10007-42930 GCF_000422585.1 Hugenholtzia roseola DSM 9546 | reverse complement strand
AGATTGGGGGAATTTCATTTTGGTTTTCCCCTTGTCCCTAATTCCTAATCCCCAACCCCTAAGAAAAACCCTCTTCCATTAAAACAAGGATTGCGCAGGTAGGGGTTAGGGTTCAGAAATTAGAGAATAGGGGAATTTCATTTGGTTTTCCCTCGTCCCTTGCTCCCTGATTAAAATAAGGATTGCGAAGTTTAGCTTTGTGAAATCTTTGGGGTTTCGTAAAGCTAAAAAAACAAAACTTCGCCGACGGTTTCAGAAAAAAGACCCTTAGATGTTTTTAGCGTCTAAGGGTCTTTTTGTTTTCGGCGGTTTGAAAAAAGCCAAAAAATCTTGTCTTTGGTTTGAAGGGCGAAGTTGGAGCTTCGCGCTACAGTTAGAAACAAAACCTCGCCGACGGCTAACAGCCTCGTCGACGGTTGAAGTGCGAAGCTGGAACTTCGCGCTACAGTTAGAAAAAAACCTCGCCGACGGCTAACAGCCTCGTCGACGGTTGAATGGCGAAGCTGGAGCTTCGCGCTACAGTTGGAAAAAAACCTCGACGACGGCTAACAGCCTCGTCGACGGTTTGAATGGAGCTTCGCGCTACGGTTTGAAAAGATTTTTGTATTTTGTGCAACAGAAGGGATTACCTTTTGCGTCTGCTATCAAACTTCAAACCCTTATTTTTATGCAACACAAATCTTTCTTGGCAAAAGCCTTCACAAAATCGTTGGGCATTGCACTTTTGTTTAGTCTTTTTTTGAGTAGCTGTACGGAGGAAAATTGCACCTACACCTACACGTATTACGAGCCGATTTATCTTTCTTTCGAGGATTTGCGCAGTGCGCCCATTCGCAGTGAGGCGGCGCAGCCTTTGGGCGAGGTGGGCAAAATTTATTACAAAGACAACTATATTTTTATCAATGAGCGCGGCAGAGGGATTCACCTTATCAATAATAGCAACCCTTCTGCACCCATCAACGAAGCCTTTATTCCGATTGCGGGCAATTACGACATCGCCATTGCAGGCAATACGCTTTATGCCGATAACTATACAGATTTATTAGTTTTGGACATTGGCGATAAGCGCAATATCCGTTTGGCACAACGCCTCGAAAATGCTTTCGACCAGCAGCAATTTATGACCTCGATGCCTTTTGTGTCAGGTAGAGTGGGCGAAGGCGGCATTATCGTAGATTGGAAGGCGACGACGGTTAGCAGCAATTACAACTGTGAAGAGGACTTTATGTTGCAGGTAGACCAAGCGACGGGCGACAATCGCGACGCTTGGGTGAGTACAGGCGCGGAGGCAAGTGCAGGCAATGCAAGCAGTGATGCCAATTCATACAGTCCCAACTATGGCGTTGGGGGTTCTATGGCGCGTTTCACCTTAGCACAGGGACACCTTTATACGCTCAATGGCTTTCTTTTGAACACCTACAACATTCTGACCCCTACTCACCCGACCCTGACAAGTCGTGTAGAAGTGGCTTTTGATGTGGAAACGATTTTCCCTTACCGCAATTTCTTGTTCTTTGGTTCGCAAACGGGCATGTTGCTTTACGACAACCAGAACCCTGCCGAGCCGCAATTTATTTCGCGATACGACCACCTCAATAGCTGCGACCCTGTTGTGGTAGAGGGCAATATCGCCTACGTAACGTTGCGTTCAGGTACAAATTGCAACAATTTTATCAATGAATTGCACATTTTAGATTTGACAAATGTATATCGTCCTGAACTTTTATCTGTACAGCCGATGTTCAATCCGCATGGTTTGGGTATTGATAGGGGAACACTCTTTATTTGCGACGGCGCACAGGGTTTGAAGGTTTTTGATGCAAAAAATCCGCTTAGTTTGCGTCTTTTGGGCAATTTTGCCGCTCAAAATGCCTATGATGTCATTCCTTTGGGCAATACTTTATTGCTTATCGCTGCCGACGGTTTGTACCAATATGATTACACCGACCCCGAAAATCTCCGCCTTCTTAGCCATTTAGCTATTTCTAAGTAAGCCAAAAAACTAAATTTGTAGAACCAAGACCCCGATAGTACCGCTATTGGGGTCTTTTTGTTGCTACCTATTCCTACCTTTTTGCTATTTTTGGTCTTTATTTTTGGAAAATTTTAGCCTTGCACCTAAGTTTGAAAACGCTATGTCTTTTTTTGCTTACCTCGAATCGCTTTTATCGCTGCCGCAAACTTTGCCCGCTCCGCGCTTCGATTTTTTCGCACTTTTTATTATGTTGGGAATAGGGCAGGGCTTTTTTCTTGCTTTCTTTTTCCTAACAGGTGAGCGGCGCAAGGTATTGAGCAATCGCCTACTGGGGTTGGCACTGCTAACACTTGCCTTAGCAATGAGCGAAGTGCTGCTCTGTTATACAAATTATATGTTTGAGGTTTTATTTTTAATAGATTTTTCTGAACCGCTTAATTTTTTTGTTGCTCCAATTTTTTATTTGTATCTCTACACAAAAATTTATAATCGTTTTGAAAAAAAGCAATATTGGCACTTTCTACCTTTTTTATTGTATTTAATTTATTCGCTCTCTTGGCAATTACAGCCCATAGCATACAAGTACAACGCCTATATCTCGGCATATCACCTCGAACTGCTACCTCTGCCCGTAAGCTATTGGTTGCCCTACGACCCTTTCCTTTGGAAGGAGTACGTCAATGAGTGCATGGTTGTAAGCCTCTGTTTTTACTTTGTGTTAAGTGTGCGTCTTTTGCGCCAAACGTTTCAAAGTCTTGCGTTGCCTTTTTGGTCTAAAGAAAATGAAATGCTCACTTGGCTAAGAAAAATTATTTTGCACCTTTTACTTATTTTATTTGTTTTCATTCTAATAAAAATATTCTACAAAGAAGATTTAGGCGACCATATTTTAGCGGTTCACTTAGCCTTTGTGATATATTTGATTAGTTTTCAGGTGATTCAGTCTTCGGTTTTTTTTCAGCCTCCGCGCCCCGAAGTCAAAAAATATGAGCGTTCCAGTCTGACCGAAGAACTGCAAAAACAGAGTTTGGCACGCCTTGAAAAAATACTGACACAGGAAAAACCTTTCCTACAAAGCGATTTTTCACAGCCTATTTTAGCCAAACAGATAGGCATTTCTACGCATCATCTTTCTCAAATTATTAACGAAAATTTCAACCAAAATTTTTTTGAATTTACGGCTACTTATAGAATCAGGGAGGCACAAACGCTATTGGCAGACCCTACTTTGCAGCACCTTAAAATAGAAGAAATCGCCGAACAAGTGGGCTACCTTTCTAAATCGTCTTTTCATACTGCCTTCAAAAAGCAGGTAGGCATGACACCAAGCGAGTATAAAAAATCTTTGAAAAACAATAAATAATTTATTTTTTAGCATCATCAGGCGGCAAAAAATGCCCATTTTGTACGAAATCATAAGCTCGAACTCCGACTTTATAGGCGGATAACAGACTTACGCGCCCTACACGCTACTTTTGTTGGAAAGTTGGGGGGAAGGCTGATGCCTGCTTTCTTATCTTACTAAAATGTTTTTCAACTTATTTTCAAAATAACTTTTATGAAGACTATTTCTTCTCATTCCGAAACGGCTTCTACGCCTTCTGTGCGCCAGCATCAATTCGATTGGCTGCGCGTCTTAGCTTTTCTCTTGCTCATTCCCTATCATACGGGTATGATTTTCGTTGTATGGAAGTTTCACATTAAAAATGATGAAACAAGTCATTTTTTAGAATTTTTTATGCTTTTATTAAACCGTTGGCGGCTGCCTCTGCTTTTTTTGGTTTCGGGTGTAGGGACGTATTTCGCCCTTCGAAGTAGGAGCGGCTTTGCGTTTTTCAAAGAGCGATTTTTTCGTCTTTTTGTGCCGTTGGTTTTTGGTATGTTTGTCGTAGTGCCGCCCCAAATTTATTACGAGCGTTTGCAAAACGGCGAAAATATAGATTATCTAACATTTTACAAAACGGTTTTTGAACTTGTAGCCTATCCCGCAGGTAGTTTTTCTTGGCATCACCTTTGGTTTGTGGCGTACTTATTTATTTTCTCTTGGCTTTGTATTCCGCTTTTTTTATATTTCAAATCTGAAAAAGGCAAAAGCATTTTCAAATCATTAGCTATTTTTTTAGAAAAAGGTAAAAATGTTTATTGGGTTTTGCTGCCTGCCCTGCTTTTGCACCTGCTTTTAGACCCTTACTTTCCCACTACTCACGATTTGTTACACGATTGGGCAAATTTTAGTACCTCTCTCTATGTTTTCCTTTTGGGTTATTTTTTAGCTTCCCAAACGGCAATTTTAGAGAAGTTGGCGCGTTTGCGTTTTCTTTCGCTTTTTATCGCACTCTTTTTCTATTTTCTCTTTCTTTTTCTAAGGGAAACCAATCTTTTGGAAGCTTTTTTATCGCCAAAAGTAGAATTTGCTGCTTACGTGGTGTTAAATAACGGCTTGGGAGGCTTTGCGATTATGGCGATTTTAGGTTTGGCACAATACTATTTGAAGCAAGACCATGCTTTTTTACGCTATGCCAACGCTGCCGTCTATCCGTTTTATATCCTGCACCAAACACTGATGATTGCGATAGGATACTATGTTATTGATTTTCAAATAAATTGGTTTTTAAAATTTGTCATCATCAATATCCTGACCTTTCTTTTTTCTTGGCTTGGTTATGAAATTTTGAAAAGAACGGCTCTGACGCGCTTTTTATTTGGTATCAAAAGAAATAAGGTCGTAGAAAGGTAGAGGCGACAAAGGCTTCGAGTTATCTAAAAACGACTGCTCACGACTCGACTACGGAAGTAGCTTTTTAGCCAAAAATTTGTAATTTTGAAGACCAATTCATTATTCTCCAAATTTTGCATTTTCTATCTTATGTCTTTTTCCTTTTCTAAAAGCCAAGCCTATTTCGAGGCTGCCCAAAAGCAAATACCCGGTGGGGTAAATTCGCCTGTCCGCGCTTTCAAAGCCGTAGGGGGAACGCCCATCTTTGTCAAACGTGCGCAGGGCGCGTATCTTTTCGATGAAGACGGCAATCGTTACATCGAGCTTATCAATTCTTGGGGACCTATGATTTTGGGGCATGCGCACCCTGCCGTTACGGAAGCGGTTTCGAGGGCGGTTCTCGACTCCCCTTCTTTTGGTGCGCCTACGGTACGCGAAATCGAGATGGCGGCTTTGATTTGCAAGATGGTGCCTTCTATTGAAAAAGTCCGTATGGTCAATTCAGGAACGGAAGCGACGATGTCGGCGGTGCGTTTGGCGCGTGGCTACACAGGCAGGGATAAATTTATCAAAATCGAGGGTTGCTATCATGGGCATGGCGATTCTTTCCTCATTGCAGCAGGTAGCGGCGCGATAACTTTTGGAAAGCCCAATAGTCCGGGCGTTACGGAAGGAACGGCAAAAGACACCCTTTTAGCCCCCTACAACTACCTTGAAGCCATAGAAAATTTGGTAAATGCCAATCCAAACCAAATTGCTGCCCTTATCATTGAGCCTGTGGCAGGCAATATGGGCTGTATCTTGCCCAAAAAGGGCTATTTAGAGGGATTGCGAAAAATTTGCACCGAAAAAGGTATCGTCCTTATTTTTGATGAGGTCATGACGGGTTTTCGTTTGGCGAAAGGTGGGGCGCAGGAAGTTTTTGGCATCACGCCCGACCTAACCACTTTGGGGAAAATTATCGGCGGCGGACTTCCTGTGGGTGCGTATGGTGGCAAAAAGGAGATTATGGACTACGTTTCGCCACAAGGTTCTGTTTATCAAGCGGGTACACTTTCAGGCAATCCGATTGCGATGGCGGCAGGCTTGGCACTGCTTTCTTTGCTTGATGCAAACCCCGAAGTGTATCACACTTTGAACACCAAAGTAACTGAACTAACGGCAGAGATGCAGCAAATAGACCGCAGTTTAGGTTTGACTTACACCTACAACCAAATTGGCTCTATGATGAATCCTTTTTTCACCACTGCACCTGTCGAGGATTTTGAGTCGGCTAAAAAATGCGACACTGCACTTTTTGGCAAATATTTTCACGCCATGTTGCAAAGAGGGGTCTATTTAGCACCTTCGCAGTTCGAGAGTTGGTTTTTCTCTGCGGCTCTTTCTGATGCCGATTACGAACACATCTTGAAGGCACACAAGGCGGCGATGATGGAAATTCATACGGCGTAGTTTTTTCTTAAACTAACAGTTCTTTGAGAACTGTTAGTTTTTTGCGATTTATATGTAGGTGGATAATATTGATATTAAAAAACGACGAAAAAAACTATAGCAAAATCACTTTCAAGGACAAAAAAATCACTGATTTGAAAACCTACCTGCAATTTAAAGGTAAAAATGAGCATTGGATTAAAGACAATATCGTTTTGAAAAAAACAACAGGAAACATAAAAGAAAACAAAAATGAATAAAGAAACTACCTATGTTCCGCCTATCAAAATTCAAGGGAAAAAGACACAATTAGTGAATTTTATTCTTGAAAATTTACCCAAAGAGTTTGAAACTTGGGTCGAACCTTTTATGGGTTCGGGTGTAGTGGGGTTTAATGTAAAACCTAAAAAAGCAATTTTTGCAGACAGTAATCCGCATATAGTCAATTTTTACAATGCTATTAAAAATAAGGAAATCAATCATTTAATCGTGAAGAAATTTTTACAGGAACAAGGTAAGATATTAGCAGAAAAAGGACAAGACTATTACAATCAAATCAGAGAAAGATTTAACAAAGACCATCAACCACTTGATTTTTTGTTTCTCAATCGGAGTTGTTTTAATGGTATGATACGATTCAATCGAAAGTTAGAATTTAATGTTCCTTACGGACACAAACCCGAAAGATTTGCACAAGCCTACGTTACTAAAATCACGAATCAAGTTAAACAAGTTGCTTTTTTGATAGAAAACAACGAATGGAATTTTATCTGTCAGGATTTTAAAGAAACTATCCAATTAGCCAAAGAAAACGATTTGATTTACTGCGACCCTCCTTATATCGGCAGGCATGTGGATTATTACGACAGTTGGGACGAGCAAAACGAGTTTGATTTGGAAAATACTTTGCAAAATTGTGGTGCAAAGTTTATGTTATCTACTTGGCATAGCAATCAATATAGAAAAAATACTTATTTGGAAAGTCTTTGGAAAAATTACGAAATAGCAACTACTTCTCATTTCTATCATTTGGGCGGAAAAGAAGAAAACCGTAATGCGGTTACAGAAGCCTTAATACTGAACTATAAAACAGTGCCGAAACAAGAATTTGTAAAACCCCCTGTTTATCAGCAACTTATCTTGAAGATATGAAAGAAAAAAGGCAGGCTAAGACGCTAATTTGGGTCTTTGCTCCTTTCCGTTGGGCGATACAGCGATTTTTTCAAACTATAAAAAACACCACTCCCCAAAACAAGCACAGAAAAGGCGTAGCTTGCCAAACGTGCCTGCAAAAGAAGCAAGATGCCATCAGATTGAAGTTGAAAATGATAACTAATTTTTAAAACTATCATAAAAAACAAGCCAAACACAAACTGCAAAATGCCGTATATTTTCAAATGTTTTTGGGCTAAAAAAAATTGACTTAGCGTATAGTTTTGCAACCTAAAAAAATCGCCTAAAAGCCAATATCCTAACCACGAGGCAGGTGCAATAAGACTTTTTTCAAAAAGCAGTAGCACGATATTTTGATATTGAAAATAGACTAAAAACAAACCTATTGAGATAACAGTCAGCAGAAAAGCATAGTTTTTCAAAAAAAAAGAACCGATTTTTTTTTCTTGATGCAAACGTTGTGTAATTTTAGGAAAAAATATGACCAAAAAAGTAGCACTGAAAACTGCACCATAATTATCCGAAAGTTTGAGTAGTGTTTGCCACTGCCCTACGGACAAAGGGTCAAAAGTTTCTATTGCCCAATCGCGAATGAAAAAAGCTACCATTTTATCTGCCAAGACAACACTAATGGCTGCAAAAGCATATTTGAAAAGTTCAAAATATTTTAAGTCGTTGAAAAAAATAGCTTGTAAATTATATTTTTTTTTATATAAATTTTTTAACTTTGTTTTTTTAGAAAGGATTTGAGCAATGATTAGCAGCCAGACCCACAGACCCAGAAAGCCATTGGCAAGACTCCATATTACCAAAATTAGGGTTATTTTTGTATGAAAAACAAAAGTAAATAACAAGACTATGCCTAAGGCAAGCAGGTTTGCCGCCGCAGAAAAAAGGCTGTGCCAAGCAAAATTTTCCTGTGCTGCCCAAAAAGCCAAGCCTTGTAAGAGTAGCATTTGCAGCAACAGACCCAAACCCAAGAGGACAAACCAAAGCCAGAAAGAGGGTGCAGTAGGTTTGTGTATAAAAAAGTGTGTTAAAAAAAAGTCTTTTCCTATCAGCAAAAAAACAAGAAAAACTATCCAAAGTAAAATTTGTAAAGTTAATGTTTGAAAAAAAATGGGAATATCTAAAAAGTTAAATTCTCTAAATTTCCAAACAGAGGGGACTAAGGTTTCCTTGCGCTTGGCGGCTACTTCTTGCATTAGCCCTTTATTCAGACCTTCGTTAGAAACGATAAATAAAAATGAAATTAGATTTTGGAAATGAGCAAAAAGCGTCAGCCCCGCCGCTCCAAATTGTGTAGCAATTACTTTTTGTAGGGAAAGTTGGGCGGCGGTTCGCACCAAAACAGACGCAAAGGTATAAATCGAGGCGGTCTTAAACTTCATTTCGAGCAGCAAGTAGCTGTGCTTTTACTTGATTGATTTCATTTTCCACGCCTACAAGTTTTATTTTCTGTAAATCTTCTAATAAATTTTGTAGAAAAAGCTGATGCTGTGTACTTTCAGCAATAAAAGGCTTATGTGCCAAAGATTGCCTAATTTTTGCCCACTGTTGTAAAAAATCTTGTGTAGGCGCATCAAAAGCAACGCTGGAAAATTTTTCCCAAATGTAGTCGCGTGCCATTTGATTGGGGTGCAGTAGGTCTTTTTCGAAAAAGCGATAATCGCGCAGGTCGTCTATCACAAGTTCGTAGCTTTCAAAATAATGCACATTTTTGTACTTTTCTGATAATAAGTGTGCTGCATATCGCAAAATAGATTTGCTAACCTGATTTTCTGCCATGCCATCTTTGAGGTGGCGCACAGGGCTTATTGTTAGGATAATTTCTTTGTTCCATAACTTGTTTTGATACACAATATCAAAATAATAAACCAAATCTTCGGGCGAAAGCAGCACTTTTCTAAACTTAGAAGCCTCTATTTTATGGCAATTCGCAACCATTTTTTGTTCGGAAATCAATTCATAAATATAAGCCGTTCCAAAGGTAAGCACTAATACGTCGGCTCTTTCCAGCCGTTCATTTTTTTCTAAGGTTAAGGTTGCCAACTTTTGCTCTAAATCGCTTTTCTTTAAAGCCGCCAAACGCGAATGGCAGAGGTAATTGTACCATACATCTTGATTCTGCACATAATATTTGGCAAAATCAATTTCTTCTGCCATCAGCAAAATAAAAAGAGAAAGCGGATTGAAAATTGTACCAAAAGGATTGGTATAGGTTTCAAATTTATTTTCGGTTAAATATTGATGTAAATTTTCTGCAAAACACGAACCCATCATAAAAAATGAATTTTGATGGGAAAAAGTCTTCGGGAAGGCTTTTGGGGTGAGAGGTGTGTGAAAGAAGTTTGCTTTCATGTTTTTTAATTTGTAAATTTTTTATATAAAGGTGTTTATCTTTAAATCAAATCCTCCCTTTTGAGGAGGATTTGAGGGCGTAGCAGTCTATTATTTTTCGGCGCGTCTGCCTATATTTTGCAAAACCCAATGCTTGCCCCATTCTTCGCGCTCTTCTTCGCTCCAAAGGGTAGGGAAAAAGATTTGCAACTGCATGGTGGAGGGTAGGTATCGCTTCCAATTTGTGCCGCCTGTGGCGTTGATGGTATTTTCGTCGCGGCTTAGGTATTTGAAGGCGGATTTGATGTGTGCCAAACGCCAATCGACATTGAAAAGGACATCAAAATTTCGCATCTCTTGAATAATTTTCTCACGCAAAGGGGTGTCGCCCAATTTTTGAGCTGCCACATGCCAAAGGTTGCGGGTGCGGCATTGTTTGGCTAATTTGAGCAACTCTTCGGAATATTTGCGCTCGAATTGGCGCAGAGTTAGGGTCTTCTGCCCCGATTGATTTTCTATTGCCCCTCTTTTCCAATAGACATAGCCAAACATTTCCTCGATGCGCGACTCCTCGTCGAAGAGGTTTTTGTGTTCGCGCCCAACCAAGTTTTTGAAATCGGTCGCATAAATTTCTATCATTCTAAACTGTGCCGACTGGAAGCCGCTGGCAGGTAGGAGCGACATGCGGTAGCGCAAAAATTGTTCATACTCCATGCCATCGACCATAATCTCAAAGGAATTGATGAGATGACGGACATAGCGATTGACGCGGCGGAGCTTTTCCAAAAAGAAAGTACCATCTATGCGCTGCCGCCAACCGATTTGGTTTAGTTCGTGCAGAATGAGTTTGAAGTAAAGCTCCGTAATTTGATGATAGGTAACAAAAATTAGCTCGTCGGGGAAATCTGTGCGCGGCGTTTGCAGGCTTAGAAGCGTATCCAAGTGGATATATTCCCAATAGGTGAGGTAGTTGGCATAGAGCAGACCGTCTAAGTAGGAAGTTAGGTCTTGTCCTACATTTTCATATTTTTCGGCTAATTGCCAAATTCTCTTTTCTACTTCGGGGGTGAAAATGTTTTGCGCCGAAGAAGATTCGGAATGGGGGAGGTTTTCGTCGTGCGAAGGAGCAGGGGGCGTGTTGTCCATAGTGTCGGGTGAGTAAATTGTAGTGTATAATTTTGGGCTAAGATAGCTAAAAAAATGGGATTGGACAAAAGTAGCCTAAAAAACCCTAAGCGGTTAGGCTTAGGGTCTTGTTTTTTCAGCAATAAAAAAGCGCGAAGGGCTTAGAAAGGATAATAAACAAATTTGTTCTCATTAATCAAGCGGGCTGCAATGCTGCGGCGCAAATCTCTCTGATTCAGCGGCTCATGCTTGGTAAAGCGTTTCAAGCCCATGAGCATCACGCGCATTTCGTCGCCTTTGGCAAAGCAGGCAATCGCTTCTTTTCCTTTGATGTCTAATTGATTGATAGCAATTTGTAGGTACAATTTTGCCATCTCTGCATAAGGGGCAGCGTATGCTTCGCCTTTGGTCTTGATGAGTTTTTCGGCACGTAAGATACAAGATTCGGCTACATAAGTTTCGATAATCATATCAGCAATCGCCATTACGATTTCTTGCTCGCTTTCGAGCTTGCCACCTAAACTTTGAGCGGCTTTTCCTGCCACCATCAAAATCGCCTTTTTCATGCGTTTGAGCAAATCTTTTTCTTCTGCAAAAGGAACGCTTTTATCCAATACTTCAAAAGAAGGAATGGCGGTCAGTTCCTTGCCTACGGCTAAGGCAGCTTCTAAAAGGGCTAATTCGCCTTTCATGGCGCGGCGCAAAATCATGCTCACCAAAAGCATGCGGTTGATTTCATTTGTGCCTTCATAGATGCGCGAAATGCGGGCATCACGATAGGCGCGTGCCATCGGTGCTTCTTCGGAAAAGCCCATGCCACCATAAATTTGTACGCCTTCATCTACACAGAAATCTAAGGTTTCAGAGCCATGTACCTTCAAAAGAGCGCACTCGATGGCAAATTCTTCTACGCCTTTGAGTTTTGCCTCTTCTTCGTTCATGCCCCCTTCGATAAGTGCCTCGATGCGGTCTTCGATATTCTGACCTGCACGATAAGAAGCCGATTCTGTGGCGAAAGTACGGGTTGCCATTTCTGCCAACTTGTATTGAATTGCTCCAAAAGAGCTAATAGCAGTGCCGAATTGCTTGCGCTCGTTGGCGTATTGGGTTGCTTTTTCAGCTACGACGCGGCAGCCATTCAATACCCCTGCGGCTAATTTGATACGACCAATATTTAAAATATTAACGGCAATTTTGAAACCGTTGCCCCTTGTAGAGAGCATATTTTCCACAGGTACGGGCGTTTCGTTGAAGAAAATTTGGCGTGTAGAAGAGCCTTTGATGCCCAACTTGTTTTCTTCTTCGTTCATCGTGATGCCGCCAAAGGTTTTTTCTACAATAAAGGCGGTGAGGTTTTTGTCGTCTTCTATTTTTGCGAAAACTATCATCAGGTCGGCAAAGCCACCGTTGGTTATCCACATTTTTTGCCCTGTGATGTGGTAGGTCTTGCCATCGGCAGAAAGTACGGCTTTGGTTTTGCCCGAATTGGCATCGGAGCCTGCATCAGGTTCGGTCAGGCAGTAAGAGGCTTTCCATTCGCCTGTGGCTAATTTGGGAATGTACTGTTGGCGTTGTGCTTCTGTGCCGTAATACAAAATTGGCAGCGTACCAATGCCTGTATGTGCGCCGTAAGTGGTTGAAAATGAGCCTGCCGAGCCGACAATATCAGCGATAAGCAGCGAAGTATTGAAGCTCATGCCCAAGCCGCCGTAGCTTTCAGGTAGGGAAATACCCAAAAGACCCAATTCGCCCGCCTTTTCTAAAAGGGACGCGCCCATTTCGGGGTGCTTATCGATTTTGTCTTGATTTGGATAGATTTCTTTTTGTAAAAAGTCTTGTGTGGCTTGTGCCATCATCTTTTGCTCGTCGCTAAATTCTTCGGGAATGAATACTTCTTCTGCTTCCACCTGACGAAGTAAAAATTCGCCACCATTGAGAGAGTTGTTTTTGATTGCCGTTTCCATAAATTTTATATCGTTTTGAAGTTAGAGATTTCGAAGAGAAGGAAAAGAGAAGGCTTTTAGATGAGGGCAGTAAGGCTTGTTTGCCTCTTGGTTTCGCCTTCTTGTGTTTTGTATGCTTGCATACCTTTGCAAAGCTACTAAAAAAACGTATGCAAGCCTAACAATGTTCTCATTTTTTCAAAAAACAATAGGAAAAGTTTTTTCGGCGGATTAGAAAAGTTTTTTATGAGGTTTTTATATGCTCACGCCAAATTTTATTTTTTCTTAAAAATGACCGTCAGTCAGCAAAAGGAAAGGCACTACTTTGTAGTGATGTTAAATTCTAAAAAAAACAGACTCAAATGTAGGGACAAGACACTGCCTTGTCCGCAGCGAGATTGAAATAAAAAAGGGTTTTAGTACTCAAAAATAGGGTTCTATCCAAATTTTATTTCGTATTAAATTTGACAAAACAAGGCTTTTTACAGAACTTAACATTACTGCACTACTTTGTAGGCGTGGAGTAGCAATCTTCGTTTGGCTTTTGAAAAGGGATAGGCGAAGGGGCTTTTTGTAAATAATGATTACTTTTATCAAAACTTCAACCTCTCGCTGCCATGAAAGTGTGTTGGGAATTTGTTGGTAAGGGCTTGGTGAGAATTGTGGTCAATGACGGTATAGACAAAAGAATCTGAATATAATTCAATAAAAAGAAGTTTTTTATTTTGTGTTTCTAAGTCTTTATCTATGGCTTTTAAAAGAGAGGTTGCAAATTCGCCCTCTTTTTGTTTGTCTTGCTTTATTTTAGCTCTTACTTCATTTGCCTGCTTCCATTCAATCTCCCTCTCTAACTGCTCTTCAAGGAAATTTTCGATTTCGTATTCGTTTTCTTCTCCGCGCCAGTCTGTTACCAATAACTTATTTTTGCTATTACCAAAAATGTAAATAAGCTCGATAAAACTCAACTTTTCCAAGTTTAGATTGTCATATTTTGATAAAATTATCTTGTTTTTTAAAACAAATTGTCTTGCATCTTTATCGTAGTCATCAATAAATTCTTTATACTCTTCAAAATACTCAAAAAATAAGTATTTACCAATCTCTAAAAGTTCGTTTTTATTTATTTTGTTTTTTTTAGACTTTACAGTATTTTTTGTAAATATTGAAAAAAAAGTTATAAATTTTGCGAAAAAGTTAGACATAAAAATTTTAAAATAAAATAATAGTATTTTAATTATTTAATTTTTTGGTTCATTTTCTGCATTTTTCTTGATATGATTTAATACTCTTTGATGTATTTTATGAATGACATAGTCGCTCCAAAGTTGCCAATAAAAAGCAGGTTTTATGTTGTGATAATACCAAGTTGTTCCTTCCAAAAGGGTATTTCCGTTTGGCAGTTTCGTGAGTTTGAATTGCCCTTGTTTAGAAACAAAATAGTCGTGTAGATGTGGTGCATCGATATCCCAAAAACTTAACTCCTTCATGGGTTCGGGTTGTTCAATCACCTCAAATTTTAGCAGTTGTGGCTCGTCCCATACTGTAATTGGCTCTACAAAACTTCCCGTTGTGAAATTGCAATGCCTAATTGCACCGACTCCTGTCCCTTCAATTTTTGCATTGATAGGATAAGCAATTCCTGTTTTAAAAATTAGTTCGGTAGGTTTATCAAGTTCGGGAAATGTTACTACATTTTTCCAAACCGCTTGTGGAGTAGCCGCGATTTCTATTGCAGTTACGACAGAGGTCAAATTGGGTTCGTTTTCTTTTTCCACAAACGCTGTCAGGGGTATCAGTGCAATTAAGATAAATAGGGCGGTAGGTGCATTGTTTGGGGTTTTATTGACGATTGCATAGCCGATTAATACGCCTATCCATGTCAGGAAAAGTGCGATTGGAGCAGCCATAGCAATACATATTAGCCCTTCAATCGCAAAAATTAGAAGTCCTGCGCTAAAAATACCAAGCGTTAGGAAGCCAATTTGCCAAGCCTCTTTGTAGGCGATTTCTTTTTTAAGTCCGTATAAAATTGTCGAACTTGCCCCCATAAAAAGAGGGGTCAGGACAAATGGCGCAATTCCGTATTCGCCTAAACCGTAGATACCCCAAAGCGTCAGGATTCCTGCAAGAAGGATTGTCAATCCAATAGCGAGCCACTTTCTTTTTTTGTTGTCAGATGGTAGTATGTTCTTCATCTGTTTGTATTGATTTTTTTTTGTTATCTACAAGGTACAAAGCAGTAGGCATCTTTTTAGGTATATAAAACTGCTATTCAACAAAAAAACCCATAGTATCCTTACTATGGGTTTTCCAAGATTTAGCCTTTGTCGGAATGGCAGGATTTGAACCTGCGACCCCTTGCACCCCATGCAAGTGCGCTACCAAGCTGCGCTACATCCCGTTTATTTAGAAGCGAATCGTTTTTGTGTCCCGATTGCGAGTGCAAAGGTAGGGGCTTTTTTTGTAACCGCCAAATGTTGGGGCATTTTTTTTCGATTTTTTTCCAAAAAAAGAAACGCGAAAAAAGAAGTGAATTAAAAAGCACTGATTTTCAGTTCATAAGCAGGCTATTCTTCTTCTGGATAAGGCAGAAAGATAAAGTTTGTGAAGTCCTTTTCTATCACAAAAAGGCAGGCAAACTCTTCTATGTCTTTGTAGTTTTGCTTGAAAAGTGCCGCACCCTCCTCATCTATAATTTGTCGTTCTTTAAATTCGGCGAGAAAAGAGAGTGAGATGTGCCATTTGAGCGGTTCTTTCCAC
The DNA here is from genome assembly GCF_000422585.1 of Hugenholtzia roseola DSM 9546. NCBI lineage: Bacteria > Pseudomonadati > Bacteroidota > Cytophagia > Cytophagales > Bernardetiaceae > Hugenholtzia > Hugenholtzia roseola. The sequence continues at coordinate 27,467 of NZ_KE383885.1, read as the reverse complement.
TCCTCTTTTCCTATTAGCAGCTGTCCTAAGGGTTGTGCTTGGGGGCAGAAAATGAAAATGGGGTGGTCTGAAATTTTGCGTACCTTGATTTGATAGGCGGCTTCTTTGAGCGTTTCGGCTACTTTTACAAAATCTTGGGTGATGGTGCCTAAATATTTGCCGTCGAGTTGTGGGTCGTTTTGATAATCTATCATATCTGAAAAGCGTCTGAAAACTGTCTGAAAAGCGATAAAAAGAGTAAGCAGAAGGCATTTAATCAATGCCAAGCAGTTGAAGCAATTTTTTTTCTAAGACAAAAAGCAACGATTCTAAATCTTCTACTTCTGCCTTAGAGAGGCTGAAAATGCCCTTTTTGGTCTTGCCTTTGTTTTGGTAGCGATTGACTTCCACAAAAATATCGAGCGATTCGAACTGTGGGAGCATCACCACTTCGGCATCTTGTATCAGATGCGAGAGTCGCCCCAAATTTCGGTAGGACATCTTTTCTACCAAAGGCAGATTGGCAGCCAAAAGCGCGTCTGGTTCTACCTGCGTCCTACCCGTAATCTTAAAGCCTAAGCTAAAAAGGGCTTCCTCTATGCGCAACATAAGCGGATTGGGCAGAATCTCTAATTCGTCGTAATCTTGGGGACTAAAAAAATTGTGGGCGAGTGTGGCGCGTGTTTTTAGCCAAATTTTGCTATCAGGGCTGGTAGGGGGCAAATCGGGCGGCAGCAAGAAACTAAAAGGCACAATCTGATTGCGCCCCGCTTGGGTTTTCAAGTTCTGTGCAACGGTGTAGTGTGCCAAAGCCTTACTGCTTTCCTTGCTTTCGTTTTTGAGCGTAACCATGAGCGAGATGCTTACCTTGTTGATTTTTTCGGAAACCTTCCCCCCATAAATGAAAAGGTCGCCTTTTAGCGTTTCACAAGGCAGCAGCGAAATACGCTCCATACGGGCATTGAGTTTGAGAGAACCCACTCCAAATTGGCTTAGAAGGTGGTGCAAAAGGTAGAGAATAGGTTTGAGTACCCATTCCCAAACCTTTTGAATCGGTTGAAGCCAGTGATACGCTTTTTGAAAGTGAAAATTCATAAGCTATTGATTTTGAGGAGCTTGTGCAAAGACACGCTTCAAAAGTTCAGTAGTACGTGCTACGGGGTCGCGTCGGATTTTGCCCTCTTCCTGCGCTATCATTTTGAAAACGCCATCTACGGCTGCACGCGTGGCATAATCGTCTAAGTCGGGATTGACCTTTTGCACCAAAGGAATTTTATTGTAACGGCTCACCAAATCGCCATACAAGCGCGTAGCATTTACTTTGTCTAAATTTCTTTTGATGACGGGTCTGAAAAGCGAAACCAAACTTTCTTCGGTTGTGCGTTTGAGGTATTGCGTAGCCTCGTCGTCTTTCCCCTTCAAAATACCCATCGCATCTTGAATGGTCATGCTTTTAATGGCATTGACAAAAATAGGTTCGGCTTCTTTGCAGGCTTCGGACGCACCTGCGTTAAGGGTCTTGACAAATTTATCTACTTCCGATTTCAAACCCAAATCGCTCAAACGCTCGGCTACTTTTTGGGTTTCTGGTGGAAAAGGTATCCGCACTAAATTATTATTGAAAAAGCCATCTTGCGCCATAAGGCTTAATAGCCCTTTTTTTACGCCTTGTGTCAGGGCTTCTCTCAAACCTGATGCAATTTCAGAGGGCGAAAGGGGGACATTGGCAAGCAAGCCTGCAATTTGCTGCGGACTGCAAGCGGAGAGGCTTGTGGCAAGCAAAAGCAAAAAACAAAGCGATTTTAGGAGCGATTTTTTTTCCATGTTCATTTCAATCGGTATAAAAAGGTGAGAAAAAGCAACAAAATAGGCAGACTTCAAATAAATGACAAAAAGAGGTCGTCACGAGGAAATCGTCAGAGGAAATCGTCAAAAGAAAGTCATAAAATCGTGCCTATTTCTCTTAAAGCAGTTCTTTTTCAGGAAGCCAGAGGTGCTTTTCAAAATCTACAATCGCATCATCTTCTACCTTAATGCCTTCTTTTTCTAAAAGCTCCTGCATAAGCGTAGGGGTAGGAAAATGCGTCTTGCCCGTTAGCCTACCCAAGCGATTCACGACACGATGGGCAGGAACGGGGTCTTCTGTTTGAGAAAAACTCTGATTGAGAAACCAGCCCACCATGCGTGCGCCCCTTGCCACGCCGCCCAAATAAGTGGCGATAGCACCGTAGGTAGTTACTCTGCCCGCAGGAATGAGGCGTACCAGCGCAAAAACATCTTCGGCTTGCATCGTGAAGGTAAGGTTTTAAATGCTAAGGCGATAACCCTTCTTAGCACCTACTATTGGGAATAATTTGACGAAAGTAATTTGACGAGAGTAGTTTGACTAAGATAATTTTGTTAAGACAATTTTTGGATAGAAATTGAAGCCAGAGGGGGATACCGCTTATCCAACTATCCCCCTTTTTCTATCCCTTTTTATGGGCAACGCGCCGCCAATGCCAACTTTTATGCACCCAAAGCGGCGGCGTATTTCTGCGCTCTTTCGTTGAGTTTGGGGTATCGCGCCTTCAAACTCTCCAAGCGTTTTTGCTTTTCTTCTGTAAAGGCAGGCATAATTTCTTTGATTATCTGCCCTTCTTTTTCATAAACGCGCTCTGTTTCGCCTTTGTCGTGCGAGGCTTTGAGCATTTCTAACTGTTGAATTTCGGCATTCGCCTGCCTATCCAAATTGCGATAGACGGTGGCTAAGATGCGCAAAGTGGTACTACTTCTTTGGAAAACCTCACTATAATTAAATAGATTTGCATTTGAAGTTTCCAAATAATCGAGGTTTGCAATCACCCTACTGCCCAATTCGTCGGAAAGGGCAAAGCCTTTTTCATCTTCTTCTAAAAGGTGCAGCAGTTGGACAAAATAGCCCGAATAGTAGTCGTAGCCCAAAGTCTGGTAGGGGAGTTTGGTCAGACATTCCTCGATGTAAAATAGAGCTTCTTCTTTGCGGTCTTGTTCAAAAAGGGCAAAAGCCAAACGGAAGTACATATTGCGCATAGAGGAGGCAAATTTTTTGTATTCATCATCGTAATAAGCCTCTGTATCTTCTGTGCCGCGGTAGCGATACTTTGCCAAATTTTCTTTCATGGCTTCGATATTGACTTCACCTGTTTCCTGCTCTGTTTCGGATTTAATAGGTAGCAGGCGATACGTCATGCCCTCTACGTGTAGGTAGTCGGATAGGTCGATGAGCATTGTATTTGCCGAAGTATTGTTAAAACAAATCGGACGCTCCCAATTATTGTTTGCAATGAGGTCTAAAACCAAAAGGTCATTTTTATAGATAGCATTGCCTTTGAGCTTGATTTCGATAAAGTCAGCAATGCGGTCTTCTTTGTCCTTTGGCAGGATACCCAACTTTTTGACCTTTTCCTTATCCACAGGTAGGACAAAGGTACGTCCCAAGAGTTTGCCCGTAGAAGTGCCATCTTGTAGGGTCATCATCACTTTGGGGTCTTCGGCTTTAAGCAATTTGAGATACGTATCCAAATTCACCTTTCTATCTAAGGCTTCTCTATCCACTACCATTAGATAATCATTTTTACCTTGTCGGTAATTTTTTTCGTCCAAAGAAAGTGGCAGCGGCTTCGATTCGTTCATCTGCATTTTCATTTGAGCAGCATACCAATCGGTAGCACAGTAGCTTAGAACGGCAACGCGCACGTCAGTACGTTCTTCTTCCACATCTTGAATGTACCAAAGGGGAAAGGTGTCGTTATCGCCCCCTGTAAATAAAATCGCTTGTTCGGGGCAGCCTGCTAAGGCATTGTACGCCACATCTACCGACATATAACGCCCGCTGCGGTCGTGATTGTCCCAACCTTTGAAGCCCATCAAGGCAGGCACTACTAAGGAAACAAGGGTCGCGAAAAGGGCGGCATTTTTACTGCCCAGATATTTTTTTGCCCAGTCCCAAATGGCAATCACGCCAAAGCCGAGCCACATACAGAAGGCATAAAACGAACCTGCATACACATAGTCGCGCTCACGCGGCTCGATGGGGGGTGAATTGAGGTACAAAACCAGCCCAATACCCATGATAAAAAAGAGCCACAAGACAACTAAGAAGTTTTTTGAATCGCGCGTAGATTGATAGAACAAGCCCAACATGCCCAATAAAAGCGGCAGCATGTAAAAATTATCGCGTGCCTTATTGCCTGCAATATCTACAGGCAGTTCTTGGTTGAGGTCTTCAAGGGGTGAGAGCCAACCTGCTTCTTTTTCGTCGCTTTGTCTGCCTGCAAAATTCCACATAAAGTAGCGGAAATACATGTGTCCAAGCTGGTGCGAAAAGAGGAAAAAGAGGTTGTCGCCAAAGGTGGGTTGTTCGCCTTCCTGCAAGCCTAACTTTCTGCGATAGAGTTCCTTGTGGTTTTCGCTTTGGCTATAAATGCGCGGCAGGAGCATCTGATTTTCACTATCATAGATAGGAATGTATTTTTTGTCGATGGGTTCGTATTTTTCCGTACCCTTTCTATAAATGACTTCGCCGTATTCGGTATCGGTGCGTTCGGCTACAAAGGTGGGACCAAAAAGCAACGGACGGTCGCCGTACTGTTCGCGTTTGAGATAGGAAATAAAACTCATGACATCTTCGGGGTTGTTTTCGTCGATGGGCGTGTTGGCATTCGAGCGAATCACAACTAAGGCATAAGAGGTATAGCCTATCAGAATAAAGGCAAAACTAAGCAAAGCAGTATTGAGGAGTACATTTCTTTTTTGGAGAGAATAAAAAATGCCATAAACCAAACCACCTACGATAGCGAAGGTAAAAAAGATAGCACCACTGCCAAAGGGCAATCCTAAGCCATTGACAAAGACCACTTCAAACTTTGCCGCCAAAGAGGGCAACCCTGGAATGACCCCATAAGTAACCAAAACGACTAAAAAGCCACTAAAAGCAAGTGTAGTCAGATAGCCCAACGTATTGGTCTGCTTGTATTTTTTGAAATAGTAGAGCAAGCCCAAGGCGGGAATTGCCAAAAGGTTGAGCAAATGCACGCCAATAGAAAGACCGACCATATAAGCGATAAGCAAAATCCACTTATTCGCCTGTTTTTCGTCCTCAATCGTATCCCAACGCAACATCGCCCAGACGACAAAGGCGGTAAAGAAAGACGACATGCCATAGACTTCCGCTTCTACGGCAGAAAACCAGAAGGTATCCGAAAAGGTGTAGGCTAAAGCACCGATAGCACTTGCTCCCAAGATAACGATTTGCTTTTCGAGCGGATATTCGCCTGTCTTTTCGTCGGGTGCAACCACTTTTCGCGCCAAAAAGCTAATGCTCCAAAAAAGGAACAAGATAGTGAAGGCACTCGAAAGGGCAGAGAGCATGTTTATCCAAAAGGCTACTTTGGTAACATCACCGAAGGCAAGGAACGAAAATATCCTACCTACCAAAAGAAAAAAAGGCGCACCGGGCGGGTGTGGCACCATCAATTTATACGAAACGGCGATAAATTCTCCGCAATCCCAAAAACTGGCAGTATCTTCTACAGTTAGGGTATAAACTAAGGCAGCGATAGCAAAAATGCCCCAGCCTATCCACTTATTGAGGGTTTTAAAATTCATAACAACGCGATTAGTTCCTTTCAGAAGGCTTCAAAAAACAAAGTTTGGGTAATTCAAAATGCGAAATTAGAGAATTATTTGGAAATGACAACTTTTAAATAGCTGCTCCTTTCCTAAAAAAATGTAAAGCCCTAATTAAAAGGCTCTACTTGTGGCTTTTTCCTGCCAAGAAGTTTGAAGATTCCTACCAAAAGCAGAAGTACCGCAGGCTAATAGTCGAACATTTGGGTAGGACGTGCCAATTTTTTAGCCTACAAATCCAAATCTGCACCGTTCTGTATCGCTTCGGAAAGCATGGAAGGCGTGGCAGGGGCAATTTTTTTGAAGAGTGCGTCTAAGCGCACATTTTCTATCTTTTCCCAATTCAAATCAAAAAACAAGCGATGCACATCAATCGGCTCTACTTCGGGCAAACATTCTAAGGCGTGATAAGTGCCATCTTCCTGCATCAAATAGCTATTTTGATTGTCCATCAGATTATAGGCTAAAATGCTAATTGCCTCCTGACGCGCTTGCGGCTCGATGATTTGAAAGAGCGACTCGATGCGCCTATCAAAACTTCGCACCATGGCATCTGCACTGCCACCATAAACCAAAGGCTCGCCTGCATTGTGAAAATAAAAAAGACGCGCGTGTTCTAAAAAGTCGCCCACGATAGAGCGCACCGCAATATTTTCGCTCAAACCCTTGCGCTTAGGGCGCAGGCAGCACACGCCACGCACGATAAGCTCGATGGGTACGCCTGCCTGTGAAGCACTGTAAAGTGCGTCGCAAAATTCTTGGTCTTGTAGGGAATTGATTTTGATACAAATACCGCTGGGTAGCCCCTGCAAGGCGTTGTTTTTTTCGTTTTCGATAAGATTGATGAGCTTTTTACGCATCAAATTGGGCGCAGTAATAAGCTGGCGATACTGTTCGGGTACGGAATGACCCGTAATGGCATTGAAAAATTCGGAAATGTCTTGGGCGTAGATTTCTTTGGTAGAAAGCAAACTCACGTCGGTATAAAGACGCGCCGTATCTTCGTTGTAGTTGCCGCTCGACATGTGGACGTAGCGCACGACCCTATCCTTTTCCTTTCGCACAATGAGCATCAATTTGGTATGCGTCTTGACGTTGCTAATGCCGTAGATGACAAAACAGCCTGCCTGTTGCAATCGTTGGGCTTCTCTGATGTTATTTTCCTCGTCGAAACGTGCCTTTACTTCAAAAAGAACCGCCACATTTTTACCATTTTCGGCAGCACGAAGTAGCGCGTTGGTAATGCGTGAGTCTTTCGCCAAGCGGTAAATCGTGATTTTGATTGCCAATACGTCGGGGTCTTCGGCGGCTTCTTCCAAAAGATGCAGAACAGGCTCAAAGCTATTGTAGGGATGATGCAAAAGCAAATCGCGGCGTTTGATTTTCTGAAAAATATCGCCTTCGGTCTGAATTTGAAGTGCCAACGGTGCAACGGCAGAGGGCATTTTCTTGATGTCCGAACTAAGGTCTTTGTTGCGGACAATTTGCCAAAGCGAGGTTAGGTCTAAAAGGTAGGGAATCTCGAAAATATTGGCATCATCTATATCCCAGCGCGATTTGAGTAGGCGCAAAAGCCAAGTGGAATAATTGCCCTGCTCGATTTCGAGGCGCACCACACGCCCTGTTTTGCGCGTTTTGAGCTTGCTTTTTAGCTCCTGCAAAACATCTACTTCCAAATCGTCGTTTTCTTCTAAGCTAAAATCGCCATTGCGCGTGATGCGAAAAAGCGTTACCGAACTTATTTCCACATTCCTAAAAATCATATCCAAATAATTGCGAATGATAAGCTCGATGGGAATAAAGACGATTTCGCCCGAATTGCGCTCGATTTCGAAAAAACGCGGCAGATTTTGCGGAATCTGCACAAAGGAGGCTTTGCGATTGTTTGCCTCGCTGCTGCTTTCGTTGCGTCCTTTGGTTACGATACCCAAGACCAAAATCTTGTTCATCAGTATCGGAAAGGTATGATGGTTGTCATAGACCATCGGGGTAAGCATTGGAAAGATAGTCGCATGGAAATAGTCGCGCACTTTTTCGCGCTCCTGCTCGCTCAAATCTTCTAAGGTAGTGAGGATAGAAAAGCCACTATCGGCAAACTTGCTCACCAAGTTTTCGATAAAATAAGCGTACAGATTTTCTTTAAATTCCTGACATTGGGCGTAAAGGGTTTGGCGAAAAGGCTCCTCACGTAGGTTTGAAAAATCGTTGCGCTGTTTGTTGTAGTCCAAATAATTATACAGACTGCCGACCCGAATCATAAAAAATTCGTCTAAATTAGAAGCCGCTATCGCTATAAATTTGAGCCGCTCCAAAAGACTGCGCCTTTCCTTTTTGGCTTGGTCTAAAACGCGGTAATTAAATTGTATCCAACTTAAATCGCGACTGATGTAGTTGCTCTCTTGTATAATCTCCTGTATTTTTTCCAAAGGTAGCATGGCAGAGGGTTTTTAGGGTGGGCAAATCTTTTGCAAAAATAAAAAAATAGCACACATGGGCAAGTGCTTTCGCTGGGGCTTCACTTTTTTTTCATAAAAAGTTCCACAAAAGGCAAAAACGCAAGGCAAAAACCCACAACGGGCATTTTTGCCAAAATGTCAGTTGTGTTACAAAACAGCACATTCTGCCTGTACATTCTGTCCGTTTTTAGCCCTGCCAAACCAAAAAAGGCAAGGCGTTTTTGATAAGAAAGGAAAAATACTGCTTGTTTTTTTGTTAATCTTTCCAAAAAAAGCAAGAAAATCGCCGAAAAACAGACAAAAATTGGGCGTGTAAGCCTTTTTAAGACTTTTTCTTAACATATTTGCCCTGCTTTTGCGTATAGAAAAAAGGCAGCCTAATATAAGTGTTGCCTTTATGGACTTCTCCAAATCCGTCTTTTCCGTCTGATTTTCTTCTAATTTATTCCTACTTGTCTTACTCAAATTATTTCACCTCAAATTGTTTCACTTATGCTAAAAAATATGCGATTCTTTTTCGCCCTTGTCTTAGCAGCTATCTTAGGGGGCGGCGTTTCACTCTTTACCTATACCTATTTTGTAAGACCACAGACCCAAGTTTCAAGCCTCAACCCAGATGCGTCGGGCAATTTCCTAACAACGAGTTTCCCCAATCCGATGGGCAACCCCAGCGGAACAGAAAATTTTGTGGCGGCGGCAGAAAAAGCTACCCCTGCGGTGGTGCATATCCGCACCTTTGGCAAGGTAAGCAACCGCACGCGCGGCAATTATTATATGATGGAAGAGCTTTTCAAGCAATTTTTTGGTGAGGAGATGCCCAATCGTGAGCGCGAACAAGGGGGAGGCGCACAGGAGCGTCCGCTTTCTTCGGGTTCGGGTGTGATTGTAGATGCCAAAGGTTTTATCGTAACCAACAACCACGTCATCGAGGGGGCAGACCGCATTGATGTTGTCATGGACGACCGCCGCAGTTTCGAGGCTACGCTCATTGGCAAAGACCCAACGACAGATTTAGCCGTTTTGAAGATAGAACCCAAAGAAGATTTGCCCTTCCTTTCTTTCGGCAATTCCGACCAAGTGCGGGTAGGCGAATGGGTATTGGCGGTAGGCAATCCCTTCGACCTGACCTCCACCGTTACGGCAGGTATCGTGAGTGCAAAGGGTAGGAACATCAATATTTTGAGGCGCAACGACGGCATGGGCATCGAGTCTTTTATCCAGACCGACGCGGCAGTGAATCCGGGCAATAGTGGCGGCGCACTTATCAATACCAACGGCGAACTTATCGGTATCAATACCGCCATCGCGACTAACACAGGCTCTTATGCAGGTTATTCCTTTGCTGTGCCTGCAAATTTGGCAAGAAAAGTAGTTTCCGATTTGAAAGAGTACGGCGCAGTACAACGCGCTCTTTTGGGTATTCGCATTGCCGAAATCACTTCTGAATTGGCACAAGAAAAGGATTTGAACTCCACTAAGGGCGTTTATGTAGCAGAGGTAAATGCCGCTTCGGGTGCAGCCGAGGCAGGACTCAAAGAGGGCGATGTCCTCAAAAAAATAGATGGTGTCGAGGTCAATACCCCTGCTGAATTGCAGGAGCGCGTCGCACGCAAGCGTCCGGGCGAAAAAATCAAGGTCTTATACGAGCGTTCGGGCAAGGCGTATGAGGCGATGGTAGAGCTAAAAAATGCTATCGGCACAACCGAAATTATCAAAAATGACGCTTCCGTTTCGCTTTTCATTCCCAATATCGGGGCAGAGGTTGCCGCCCTGACAGATGACGAAGCAGAAAGATTTGGGCGCAAAGGGCTGAAAGTAAAGGAGTTGAAAGATGGAAAGTTTAAAGAAGCCCAGATTCCCGAAGGTTTCGTTATCACCCACATAGACAAGAAACCCGTAACGACACCTGCCGAATTAGTAGGGCTGCTGCGTGAAAACACAGGCGGCGGCTTGCTCATAGAAGGCTTCTTCCCCAACGGCAGACGCGGATTTTTCGCTATCGGAATTTAAAAGCAACCGTCGGCGAGGCTTTTTAACTGTAGCGCGAAGCTCCAGCTTCGCGCTTCAAACAAGTTAAACCGTCGGCGAGGCATTTAGCCGTCGCCGAGGTTTTTTATTTATTTCGTATTTGTATTAGCCCCATTTCCTAACCCCTAACCTCTCAATTCTCAACTCTCATTTGTGAATTGGTTGCAAATGTGGTTTAAACCGTCGGCGAGGCATTTAGCCGTCGCCGAGGTTTTCCCTCTTTTTTTTTGTATTAGCCCCATTTCCTAATTCTCAATTCTCAACTCCCAGTTGTGAATTGGTTGCAAATGTGGTATCTTTACAGCGGGTTACTCATGCTATCTTGAATAAGGTTCGTTGTGAATTGGTTGCAAATGTGGTATCTTTACAGCTTGACTACCCCTTCGTCCTTCATGTTTTTAAGTTGTGAATTGGTTGCAAATGTGGTATCTTTACAGCTGGTCAAAAAATTGAAATCGTCGTCGAAGGGTTGTGAATTGGTTGCAAATGTGGTATCTTTACAGCTGAAGCGTTATTATATCGAGGGTTTGGCTTGTTGTGAATTGGTTGCAAATGTGGTATCTTTACAGCTCGCAGGCGCGTTTGGCTTGGTCGTTTTGAGTTGTGAATTGGTTGCAAATGTGGTATCTTTACAGCTTTGATGGCGAGGACGCTACAATAATGTAGTTGTGAATTGGTTGCAAATGTGGTATCTTTACAGCCTTTTTCAAAAAACAAAGCCGAAAAAAAATGTTGTGAATTGGTTGCAAATGTGGTATCTTTACAGCTTTTATCGCTGCCAAAATTGCGGTTCATCGTTGTGAATTGGTTGCAAATGTGGTATCTTTACAGCCGACGACGAAGATGATGACTACGACGACGACGGTTGTGAATTGGTTGCAAATGTGGTATCTTTACAGCGCATAGAACTTCGCCTGCACTGTGTTGAAGTTGTGAATTGGTTGCAAATGTGGTATCTTTACAGCATTTTCTAAAATGCACACGCCTTGCGGTTGGTTGTGAATTGGTTGCAAATGTGGTATCTTTACAGCTTGTCTTGGGCGGACTTGCTTTGAAAACAAGTTGTGAATTGGTTGCAAATGTGGTATCTTTACAGCTAGGTGGTGCTTCAATCGGGGCATAGTAGGGTTGTGAATTGGTTGCAAATGTGGTATCTTTACAGCCCAAAAAGGTTGTAACTTTGCATTGTTGAGTTGTGAATTGGTTGCAAATGTGGTATCTTTACAGCTTCATAAAAACGCGCTTTTTCCTTTTTCGGTTGTGAATTGGTTGCAAATGTGGTATCTTTACAGCTCCTCGTCATTTTTCATAAACAGAAAGTAGTTGTGAATTGGTTGCAAATGTGGTATCTTTACAGCCTTGCTTGTTTTTTGAAATTTCTGGTCTTAGTTGTGAATTGGTTGCAAATGTGGTATCTTTACAGCTTTCGCCTGTTTCGGGGTTGATTTGTTCTAGTTGTGAATTGGTTGCAAATGTGGTATCTTTACAGCCAACCGAAATGGACAAATAAGCCTGAATGGTTGTGAATTGGTTGCAAATGTGGTATCTTTACAGCGGTTCAGACTTGGAGGCTTATGTTCAATTTGTTGTGAATTGGTTGCAAATGTGGTATCTTTACAGCAGATAGTGCCAAAAAAGTGGCTCTACATAGCGTAGAAGGGCGTTTTTGGGCAAAAATAGGATTAAAAAAATGAGGTTTTCGAGGCGCAAATGGCGCAAAAAAGTCGATTTTTTTAATCCTACCAAAGGCTAAATACACCCCACCCCAAACCCCTGCCCCCAAAGGGAGGGGCTTTGATTCGGCATTATTTTTTTGCATAAATGTAAAAAAATAACTTGTATTTCGAACCCTCCCATAACGGGGGGAGGGCAGGGTGGGGGTAAATTGAAAAAAGTTTTCAAAAAATTTGGTGCTTTCAAAAAAAATAACTACCTTTGTAGTACCACATTTGACCGTCTTTTTTAGGCACAAGTTTATCGCTGTAAAGATACCATCTTTGACCTTTTCACAGTAAGGAGTAATTCCGAAGGTTTAAATACCTTAGCACCGTTTCCGACGGTGCTTTTTTTGTTCGAGCATTTCGAAACAAACAAAAAACCTAAGCGTCTTCAAGACGCTTAGGTTTTTTGTTAAAACATGTGCAGTTGCGGTGGTGTTTTGGTAGGGGGCTTTTCATACTCTGCCGAGTGAAAATGCTTTATCATACCAAACTGTTTATCTGTAAAAGTCAGGACGCTAATTTTTCCTTTGGGCGGTAAAAAACTTTCCAAACGTTTGAGGTGCATTTCTGCCACTTCGCGCGAGGCGCAATGGCGATAATAGACCGAAAATTGAAATTGTCCGTACCCTTCTTTCAATATTTTTTTTCGGAAAAGGGCATAATTCCTACGCTCCTTTTTGGTCTGCATAGGCAAATCGAAAAGTACAAAAAGCCACATAATACGGTATTTGTTTAAACGGTTGTTTTTCATAATTGGCAATTTTTAAAAGAATAAAACAGAGGCTTTTAGGTGCAAAAGAAACCTTTTTGCAGTTTATCAGACCCTAATCGTGGTTTTTACGCAAAGCAGGCAATCACCATTTGGGTAGTGATAGCTTTTTGACAGTGCCTTCAAAACATTTTTGCAGGGAAGCCGCCGTAGCAGAAAGAGCAAGCATCAGCGGTTTGGTTTCTTTGCCGAGCTTTACATCTGCAAAAAGTACCTCCAAAGCGGCTTTTTTATGCTCTGTTTTTAGTTCGCTTTCAAAATCATTGTGGGCTACCTTCTGACAAACCCAGTCATCTACCCAAGGGCGATAGGCTTCCATCATATCATCTGCCAAACAGTAGGCGTTATATCTATTATGGTGAAAAATGCCCAAAGTTGGTAGCAAGCCTGCCCCCACTAAGGCACGTGCCATCGCCGCTCGCAGGAGCGTATAGCCATAGTTAAGCAAATGATTAGGGGGCAGTCCGAAACGCTCACGCACAAAATCGGGACAATAAGGCAAAAAAATATGCTGCCAATAGAGGCGTGCTGCTTGTGCTTCTGCATTTTGCGCGTCCCCACTTTTTACGCTTTTGGCTAAAAAAAGTAACTTTTCGGCTACTTTTTCCGACTGCCACTTTTCTAAGAGAGCTGCCTGATTCAGGATTTTGGCTTCTACTACCTGCTTCCAAAGTTGTTTTTTGAGGCTTTCGCTGGCTTCTATTTGCGCCCTAAAACGCTCATTTTGTAGCGTATTTGCTTCCAAAGGCAGCGTAAGTCCGATAGGTAGATGTTTTTCGTTACAAAAAACAAGGGCTACATTTTCGGTAAGTAGTTTTTCTATTGCCACCATCGATATCTGAATTTGGGCATGGTCTAAAACCAAAAATCCCAATTCTTCTATCGGCATTTGTTTTAAAACAGTTCCATTTTTGGGGTCTGCAATAAGCAGTTGGCTATTTTGTGTAAAAAGCCGCTGAGATTGACTGATATAGACAATTTGTTTTATCATAACTTTTTCTTTTAGGTTGTATAATTTGAGTAGGGGCAAAACAATATTTACAAAAAGAAAAGTTCGAGGATAGCGAAAAAAAGTGCTGATTTTCAGACTTTTAGCTTTGTTCTTTTTAAATAGAAGCAGGGCTATCAAAATGCAAAGATTTTTTTTCGATTTTTTCTTTCCCAAAAGCGTAAAAGATACTCTTTTTTCTTATATTTGCTTTTTTAACTTAAAAACCATTTTAACCCAAATTTTGCTATGAACCAGAAAGGCTATTTTGTATTAGGCTTAGATGTAGGCACAAATTCTTTGGGTTGGGCTTTGCTCGACCTTGTGAGTCAAAAAATTATCGCCGCTTCGGTGGCGGTCTTTGCGGCAGGCAAAAACAAAACCCCAACGGGTAAAGAAGAGTCGCGCAATGCCGTTAGGCGTTTGAAGCGCGGCATGCGTAGGCAGTTTTTTCGCCGCCGTCAGCGCAAAGCCGCCCTTTTAGAGGCACTTCAAATTTTGGGCTGGATAGAAAAAGACTTGCCAAAACAAGGGAAGGCTTGGGAAAAATGGCTTGCTCTCTGCCCCTATCAGTTAAGAGCTGAAGCCTTAGAACGCAAACTTACTTTGGAAGAGTTGGCACGTGTTTTCTACAATTTAGCCCTTAAAAGAGGCTTTAAAAGCAATAGAAAAGCCCTTTCCGAAGAAGAAGGTAGCAAAAAAGAGGAGGATACAGAAACAAAAAAAACAACAAAGAAAGCAAAATCGGATAAAAAAGAAGATGCCAAACCTTCAATGGAGGAGATGCTGGGTGCTACCCGAAAAGCCTTAGCAGAGGGCGGTTTCCAAACCTTAGGACAATACCTTTATAGCCTGCAAAAAATAGAAAGCCCACAGGCAGCAGGGCTAAAACCCAAAATCAGAGGCAATCATCGAGCCGAGCGCAAACTCTATCAAGAAGAATTTGATAGAATATGGCAGGCACAGGTAGGATTTTTTGCAGCACAGGAAATAGACCTCAACCAACATTCGCGCTTTGAAGACGTGATAGAAAAAGTAGTGGCAGGCAGGTTTCAAAACGAAGTGCGAAGCAAAGGATTGGCGTATCTTTTTAAAGAATACCTCGTTTTTTTCCAACGCCCTCTAAAATCGAGCCGACACCTTATCGGGAAATGTACCCTTTTTCCTACCAAAAAAAGAGCGGCAATGAGTCACCCTTTGTACCAAAAGTTTAGAATTTGGGATAAGTTGGCACACATTCGCCTTACGGGGGCAGGTATGCAAAACGAACCCCTTTCGATGGACGACCGCCACAAAATAGTCCAAAAACTCGAAACGGTAGAAAAGCAAACCATCAAACAAATTTTGAAATTGATAGATAAAAGCGACTATCAAACCAATTTCAAAGAAACCGACATCGTGATGGGCAACAAGACGGCTTTGAAGATGCGCAAAATCTTCGACCCGCCTAAGCCCGCTGCCAAAAATGCAAAAAACAGAAAAGAGCGAAACCAACTTTTCGGAATAGTGCCACAGTCCGAAGAAGCGGACTTTTATCAGTCGTGGGATTCTTTTTCCGAAGAAGAGCAAATCGAGATTTGGAACGCGATAGAAAACATTGCCCAAGACAACGAATGGCTTGCCGAGTACGCACGCAAGAAGTGGCAACTTTCGGAAGAGCGGATTCAGATTTTGAAAAAGACCCACTTCGAAGCTCCTTATGGGCGATTGAGTGTCAAGGCTTTGCGCCAAATTTTGCCCTACATGGAAAATGAAGGCATGGATTTTTCTAACGCCTGCGCTGCTATCGGTTTGAGCCATAGCGAAGGCATAGGAGCGCAAAACCAAGACTTTTTGGGCGAAGTGCCTAATTTGCGCAATCCGCTGGTGCAACGGTCTTTGTCGGTGATAAAAAAAGTAGTCAATGAGATTATCAAAAAATACGGCAAACCTAATGAAATTCATATCGAGCTGGCAAGGGAGCTAAAATTGCCTTTACAAGCGCGTGAAAAAATAGACAAGCAAAATAGAGACCGCGCCGCCGAACATGAACGCATCAAAGATACTTTGCAAAATGATTTCAAAATCATATCACCTTCGCGCCAAGATATTATCAAATACAAGCTATGGAAAGAGTGTGACGAAACTTGTCCCTATACAGGCGATAAGATTAGAAAAAGCGAACTTTTTTCGCACACCTACGAAGTGGAGCATATCATACCCTACTCACGCTCGCTTGATGATTCTTTTGGCAATAAGACCCTCTGCCGCACCGATTTCAACCGCAAAAAGGCAAATCTTACGCCCTACGAAATGAAAGAAAAAGGGCTAATAAAAGCACCCGAATACGAGGCAATGCTGGAGCGTGTCCGAAATTTCAAACCTTTTTCGGCTAAAAAATTCCAACGTTTTACCAAAAATATTACCGACTTTACAGAAGGTTTCGAAAACCGACAGCTCACCGATACGGCTTATATTGGCACAGAAACACGCAAGTATATGCTGCAAATTGCAGAAAAAGAAACCGATGTTATCCTAACCAATGGCGGCACTACTGCCGAACTGCGCCGACTTTGGGGCTTCAATTCTATCCTCAAAGACGAGGAAACAGATGAAAAAAAGCGTGACGACCACCGTCATCATCTTATTGATGCCATTGTCATAGCCCTGACGAATCGCTCTCTTATCAAACGATTAGCAGACGAAAATCAGGTTAGCGATAAGCTAAAAGCCCTATTAAGCACAAAAGACCAAGACAAGCGATTTTCCTACCCCAAAGGTTGGGAGAGTTTGCGCCACGAGGTAAAAGAGGTTGCCGAAAATGCCCTTGTCTATCACCATTTCCGCAAGCGCAAACGCGGCACTTTGCACGACGATTCGCTTTATGGTAGAGCCTATCTGCCTTTTAGCGGCAAGCCCAAAGAAGATGAAAAGGGGCAGCCCTATTACACCATACGCAAAAAAGTGGAGGCACTTACCATTCCCGAACTCTCTAAAATTGCTGATAAAACCATTCGCCTGATGGTCTTTCAAAAATTAGAAGAGGGGGGAATTAGCAAAGAGGTTTTGGATAACCTTAAAGAAATTGATAAGCGGGAAAACACGCTGCGCAAAAAACTCAAAAAAGAAAGCCCCCCCAATTACGAAGAAAGAGCTGAACCCAAAACCACAATGGAGCGCATCAAAGAGGTGCTGCAAAACCTAAGCCTGCCTTCTAAAAACCCCTATTTTCAAAGCGTGCCTATCAAAAAACTGCGCATACAAAACCCTGAAAATACCTTTGTTTTTGTAAAAGGGCGAAAGGCATACGTTGCACCCAATGGCAATCACCACCTTTGCATTATAGAAAAAGCCGATGGAAAAAGGCGGGCAGAGATGATTACGCGCTTTGCTGCCAATACTCGAAAAGGCGAAACCTTTGCCCCACCGCCCTTAGCAAAAGGCGAAAAACTGCTCATGACGCTGATGCTCAATGAATTGCTTTTGGTAGAAAGCCCCGCCCTTTCGCTCGAAGGCTTGGATTTGGAAACAGCAAATAAGCAGTTGCTCAATCAGCATCTATATAGGGTAAAGAAAATGAGTGGAGTTACAATTACAATGCGGCACTACCTATCAGCAAAAGATGATAGTACCGTTTTTAGCAAAAGTAGTAACGAGTTGAAGGCTCGCAAAGTCAGGATTTCGCCCACAGGTGAAATTTCTTGGGCTTGATAGTCTTTAAAGATTTTGTGATAAAACAAAAAACCTAAGCCACTTCAAAAGGCTTAGGTTTTTTTGTGGGTTTGGTTTTATTCGCTTCGAAATGCTCGAACAAAAAAAGCACCGTCGGAAACGGTGCTAAGGTATTTAAACCTTCGGAATTACTCCTTACTGTGAAAAGGTCAAAGATGG
>NZ_KE383885.1:0-8252 GCF_000422585.1 Hugenholtzia roseola DSM 9546 | reverse complement strand
ACCCATCACGCTCCTGAGCTGTAAAGATACCACATTTGCAACCAATTCACAACACCTGCCACAAACGATTTGCCTAAGGCAAAGCTGTAAAGATACCACATTTGCAACCAATTCACAACGGGAGCGGCTCGACCCTTATCGCAGCACAGGGCTGTAAAGATACCACATTTGCAACCAATTCACAACCTCCTCTCGTGAGATACGTGCAGCCTCGCGTGCTGTAAAGATACCACATTTGCAACCAATTCACAAATGAGAGTTGAGAATTGAGAGGTTAGGGGTTAGGAAATGGGGCTAATACAAAAAAAAAGAGGGAAAACCTCGGCGACGGCTAAAAGCCTCGCCGACGGTTTAACTTAGCCTGATTACGGTTTGAAACGCGAAGCTGGAGCTTCGCGCTACAGTTAAAAAGCCTCGCCGACGGTTGAACTTAAATTCTAAAAACATTCCGAAAATGTAGGGACAAGGCACTGCCTTGTCCTTGTATTCGCTGTATTTGCGCCCAGTCGTTGGTGAGGACACCAACAACGGCATAGGAGAGAATTAGGAAATAGGGGCTAATACAAAAAAAAGATAAAACCTCGGCGACGGCTAAAAGCCTCGCCGACGGTTGCTTTTAAATTCTAAAAACATTCCGAAAATGTAGGGACAAGGCACTGCCTTGTCCTTATATTTGCCAGTCGTTGGTGAGGACACCAACAACGGCATAGGACACCAACAACGGCGTAGAAAAAGAAAAAAACCTCGGCGACGGCTAAATGCCTCGCCGACGGTTGCTATTTTTTGATTTTTTAAAACGAAATGCTTACCTTTGGTCGTTTTCGCATTTCTTGTTTATTTCGGCTGCTTATTTTTCCTGCTCCCTTCGTTGTTATGTCCCATACTCCTACGCCTTCGGCTTCTCACTTAGAGAAATTGCAACAAACGGTTCAAAAATTAGACCTGCAAAGTCAGACCTTGCAGGCACTTGCCAGCGTCTATGCACGCATGGAAGCGACAGAAGCGGGCTATGCCCAAAATCTGCAAGCTCTACACGATTTGCAGGCGCAGTTGGCTGCCCACAAAGAGGCTTTGGCTGCACAGGTATCGCACCTGCTCAAAGAAAATCAGCACTTGGAGCAAAAGGTGGAAACTGCCTATCAGCAGATGGTAGAAAAACACACCCAACTCACTGATTTAGAGGGACATTTGCAGGCACAAGTAGAAGCCTTACAACAGAGAACTGACCAAAATACCGCCCAATTCCGACAAGCCTTTCAAACCCATCAACAAGGTTTGGAAGAAAAGCTAAAAGCCCTCACGCAGCAAAATGAAACTTTCTACCAACAAACCGCTGAAAGCCTCGATTTTCGCCTGCAAAATGTGCAGCAGCAGGTTACGCAATTTTACGAACAGACCAAAAGCCGTTTGGAAGAACGCCTCACTGCCTTAGGCACACAAAACGAAAACCATCACACCCGTATCCAAACTGCCTTAGAAGGGCGGCTGCACGAACTTTTTACCCAACAGGCAGCCTACCTTGCGCACCTCGAACCCACTACGCGCACTTTGGCGCAAACGGTAGCCGAATTGGATAAATACGGCAGGCATCTATCTGAATATGAGCGTGTTATTGCACAACAGGGCGAACAGCTTGCGACGCTCGCAAATCCGATACAGGGCATAGACCAGTACCAAAAGCAAGCCTTTAAGCATCTCTATCAGGCATTGATACAGGAAGGAAAGGTCAATGCTGATAAGTTGGCGCAGTCTTTTTCAGAGGCACAAAACCAAACAAGCGACGCACTAAAAGAAGATTTGAAAAGCGGTCTGGAGGCTTTGAAAAATAGGGTAGAAAGCGAACTTCAGACCCAAAAACAAGCCTTTGGCGAAGCCTTACAAGAGCAGGGCAGGCAGGCGCGGCAGAATTTTGAAGCCTTGCAAGAAAAAATCGAAAACATAGAAAAGCAACATTTGGCGCATTGGGAGGTCTTTTCCGAAAATATCAACAACCAACTTGCGCCCATAGAGCAGGGTTTGGAAATGAAACTCAAACTCGAAACGCAGGCTTTGGGCAAGCGTCTGCAACAGCAAAGTATCTTTCTTTGGGTTGCGATAGGATTGGGTTTGCTCAATTTGGTGGTGCTTTTGCTTTTATATTTTAAATAATGAAAAAGGCAAATTTTGTGTCATAAACTTTGTATCACAAATTTTACAGTGCAAAAGTTGCCGCTCCAAAAAATGACTTATCCATCTTTTCTTTTTTCAAATGAAACCTTCTTTTCTACCATTTTCGTTTTCTTTCTTACTTTTAATCACACTTTTGGCAGACCTCAAAGCCCAATCTGCTCCTAAGTATAGCAATGAATTTTTAGCGATTGGGGTGGGCGCACGTGGCTTGGGCATGGCAAATACGCAGGCGGCGGTAACGAACGACGTTACGGCGGCGTATTGGAATCCCGCAGGGCTGCTTTTGGCAAGCGAACCCTATGAACTTTCCCTGATGCACATTGCCTATTTCGGGGGGATTGCGAATTACGACTATGGCGGCTTTACGGCTAAAATTGATAGTACAAGCCGTTTGGCTGTATCGCTTATTCGTTTTGGCATAGACGACATTCCCGATACGCGCTTCCTAATTGATGCGGACGGCAATATCGATTATAGCCGCGTGGGGTCTTTTGCGGAGGCTTCCTATGCTTTTATGTTTTCGTATGCAAAGGCAGTAACGCTCAAAATCAAGGAGAAAAATAC
Source organism: Hugenholtzia roseola DSM 9546 (assembly GCF_000422585.1). Lineage (NCBI taxonomy): Bacteria > Pseudomonadati > Bacteroidota > Cytophagia > Cytophagales > Bernardetiaceae > Hugenholtzia > Hugenholtzia roseola. The sequence goes on along the minus strand of NZ_KE383885.1, from coordinate 5,519 downwards.
GGCAAAAGGGACAATTCCTGCACGCTATATCCCTTTGCGTTTGGGTGCAAATGCCAAAATTATCAATAGAAGTGCGGGTGTTTTTTCTAATGCTTGGGGCTTCGGACTCGATTTAGGCGTACAGACCGACTTAGGAAAGTGGCAACTTGGCATCATGGGGCGCGACATCACAGGCACATACAACGCTTGGAATTTTAATACCGAGGCGGTAGCTGATGTCTTTGCGCAGACGGGAAACGAAATTCCTACCAATTCTATTGAAATCACGCTCCCACGCCTGCAAATCGGACTCGCAAGGGCTTTCAGAACCCAAACCGACCAAATCGGACTCCTGACCACTATCGGACTCGAAACCACCTTCGACGGCAAGCGCAATACTTTGCTCAAAACGAATCTTTTTTCTATCAGCCCCAGCGCAGGAGTGGAAATTGATTACAAAAGAACGGTTTTTTTAAGGGGCGGAATCGGAAATTTCCAACAAATCACCGACTTTGACCGTACTTATACCACCTTCCAACCCAATTTCGGAATCGGTATCTGGATTAAAAAATTCAAAATCGACTACGCCCTAACCAATGCCTTCCAACAGGCTGACCTACCGCTCTCGCATGTCTTTTCACTTTCAGCGCGTTTTAATCAGAGCGATTTACAGAAATTGGCGAAAAAGTAGTACCAAAAAGTATTCTTAAAATGCTCCTTTGTGATATAAAAATTTCTTTTTTTACTTCCTTTTTGCTTACTTTTCAATGACCAAGAACAAGAAAATCATCTTAGGCGTGCTAACCTTCTCGCCCTTATTTTTGATGGTGCTTTATTTTATTGCCTTTTTTCTCTTTTTCGTTTCTACCCTGCTTACGGGCGGCTATCAGGCGCAGGTAATCTCACAGGGCGGCACGCCTTCGGTTTTCCCTATGCTTTCGCTGCTGGGTAGTTTTTCAGTGCTTTTTATTTTGGTTTCACTTATGGGCGTTATTTCGGTAGGAATAATGGGTTATTATCTTTATGATGCCATTTCCGACAAAAACTTAGACGACACAGAACGCCTTATCTGGATTTTGCTCCTGCTGCTTTCAGGCGGCATTGGCTCGATGGTTTATTGGTACATGCGCATTTGGAAAAGAGAAAAAGATTTGCTTGTTAGGTAAAAATAGCCCCTAAGTGTTTTTAGGAATTTTAAAGTCGCTTAGGGGTCATGTTTTTTTGAGGCGACATACAAACTAATTTTTAATATCAAATAAAAATGAGAAATTGGCTAAAAGAGCTAAATGGAAAAACGGTCGACAAAATATATCAAGTTGATTTTAATGAAAATAGGCAGGAAGACTTTTATTTGCCTTGGCTTTTTTTTGTAACATTTATAGATTTTGGTAAATTTTTAGAAATAGAAGGAGATTTTGATGGAGAGCGCATAAAGGTAAATCTTTATGATAATTCGCAACTTGATAATAAAATAAAAGAAAATAATCTAATTGACTTGCCAGACTGTTGGCGTGTGTATGATACCAAGCAAGACGAGATGATTGGTCAATTTTTGGGACAAAGGATTGAGTTTGTGGAGTATGGCATTGATAAAAAAGAGTTTGAAATCGACAAAATTAAAATCGAAGGACAAGAAAATATTTTCAATTTTATACGATTTAATTGTGAAAAAATAAACTTAACAATTTTTGAAGGTTCTGCAACTGGACTTGGGGTTTCAGACGACCCTAACGTAAAGCTAAATTTTGAGGAAACATTTGATAAGTACGATACAAGATAAAACGCCTTTTTCTGTCGGCATTGGCTCGATGGCACATTTGGAAAAGGGAAAAGATTTGCTTGTTAGGTAAAAATAGCTCCTAAGCCGCTTACCTGCACTTTGGCTTTCTTTTGCATTTTCCCTTTCAACGCTCTTACAAATTTTAACTACAAAAAAGTAGAAAAAAAATTGCGCCCTTTGGGGAAAAGGTGTAACTTGTGGAACTAAGGTTCTTTGGGTTTGCTAAGGAACAAGAAACAATTTTGTACTGTGCAATAACTTGCACATAATTACCTATTTGCATCAATATTATGACAACACTACAAAAAATTATTAGCTTCTTGACATTAATGGCATTTTGCGCGTGCAACACCTCATCAACTAATACAACTTTGGCGACCCAAACCGACAGTGTTATTAGCGACACGACAGGCTTTTCCACTTACATAGCTGATACATCAACATTTGAAAATGAAGAAGCAGAAAAAAAAGCCGTTTACGCATTTACACTAAAATTTAACGAACTTTCAATTTCTATCTATAATTTCAGCACTGATAGAGAGGGTGGAGAGGCAGACCAAATTCAGGGAGATACAGTTGAAATTTATGCTGAACTGGGCGAAACAATAGAAGGACAACTTATTTCTGTTTCAAGCGACCAACTCACAGACTTGCAAGTTGAGCAACGTTACGAAACAAGTGTTACCATTATGAACGAAGGACCGCATTGCGACCTAAAAGATTGGAAGCATTTTTACTCTGAATGGAACAAACTGCAAGTCAATAGCGAAGGAGAATTTACTTGCGATGAATACACAGAAAAAGAATCTGAAAAATTCCCAAAAATATCAATTAATGATTTGAAGCAAACAGTAAAAGAAAAATGTAGCGAAGGTTGGCTTGAACTGATAGAAAATATAAAGAAACCAACTGAATATCCAAGCGGTGTAACTATTAGTCGCTATTACCTACGGGTAAGTGGGCAACGCAAGAACAACGGGCAGACCGTAACCAAGTTAATAATTATTGAAATGCCGATGGGCTGCTAATTAACACAAGAAACACAAAGCCCTAACGGTTTTCAAAAAAACGTTAGGGCTAAACCCAATCCCTAAAAGACACTTACAAATTTTAACTACAAAAAAGTAGAAAAAAATTGCGCCCTTTGGGGAAAAGGTGTAACTTGCAGCTGCTAAAAGCGTATGAAGGTTTGACCTTCGAGAGTTTTTTGTGTGAATAGTATTATTCAAAGCTCTTTGGATATGATGGTGAACGCGGAAAAGTTTTGAAATGTGTATGGGCTGTGTGTAACTAACTACCTCTTAGGAGTAAGCGTAGGACGACACTCGTGCAGCCTGATGCAGTAAGAATTAGACGTTGAATGATTGTCCCCATTTTGGTTTTTGGGGCAGACTTGGAATATAGTCCTTTAAGTTCGCTCTATCTTCGTTCAGTGTTGGGAGACAGTAATTCACCGTCTTACGAACTTAGTTAAACGGTTTGATAATCATACCGAAAGAAAATAACTAATAATTGTAATATTTATTTATATTTACACATTGATAAAATTTTATGACTGAAAAAATTCAAAAAACTATCATCAGTAAATACTTAGCTTTAGCTGAAAAGGACACAGTAAATGAAACCGATTTATCGGACTTACTTATAGCCGTTGAAAATCTTTACAAGAACAGAATTTTAACCGAAAGCGACATATATCTAAACAAAATTGAGTTGATACGAACAAGCATCTCAACAGACTTGGAAACACTACGAAGAAAACGAACAAACAAAGAAATTAAACTTACAACCAACAAGAGTTTTTTACAAATACTGACATCAGACATTGAAGCAGCAAATTATGGTAATACAGATTTGTCTGACATTGATAAATTTGAGAACGACAAAGAAGTTTCCCTATCGGCAGACAACGTTTTACGAGTGCTTGAAAATTTGATTATTCCAAAACGGAGAATTTCTGAAGAAAAAGAGTTTGAAAAATTTGTTCACGAACGACTTACAAAAGTTTTTGGCAAAGAGAGAGTTCACAGGCAGTATAGCATAGGCGGCTTTTTAGCTCTTAAGTCCGATATTGATGTTGGCAATGGGCAGGTTGGAATTGAACTGAAAGTTGCTGACAATCTTAGTTCAACAGATATGCAACGACTCATCGGACAAGTGGTTTATTATAAACGTAGATTTTATAACAATAATCTTATTCTTTTTATAGCAAGTAAAAATACAATCAATCCAACAATAAAAGAATTGTTAGGCTTTGTTGATGAACTTGAAGTAAAAACTGTTTTCACAACAGCAATAAGTTTATAGCGACAGAAATCTGACCAAAATGTAAGGCAAGCCGTTAGGTGTTGCACCTACGACCTATCAATTCAGCTAGCCTTAGATTTTAGGGGCTGCTGCTACCGAAGCACCTAAAAAATAGCATTTCGTATTTGCTTTTTGCTATTTTTGTGGTATCTTAAGAGGAGAAATATAAGGTTTGTCCTATTACTTAGTAGGTCGCAGTATCAGGCTACGTTTAATGGAAAACTAAAACGTTCAGGGTTCATTGCACCAAAAACTACAAATGGGGTAATATGGACTTTCCTACAGATTATTAACCAAAGCTATATGGATATTGAAGAATATATCAGTAGAGTTATATCAAAAGTATACGAGAAAGATAAAACTCTTTTTTTATTAAAATATTTGGATTTAGATACTTTTGAGAAAATGACTATAAAAATTCACTATGAAAATGTAGGAATAGCAGATAGTTATTTGTTTTACACCTTTCCATTTTGGAAAAGTATAAACTACGAAAATTTACTAAATATTTTTTACAGATTTATATTGATACACAAGAAAGGTAGTTTATTTGGTTTTGAGTGTTTTATGAATTTTTTTTATATATTCCTTAAAGTAGATTTAATCAAGGTGTATGCTGAAACAACTATTGCTAACCAACAGTTAAGAGATTGGGTATTAGAAGGGTACATAAAAGGAGCAGGCTCTTTGTTTTATTATCTGTCCTGTCGCAACACATTTGAAGAAAAATTAAGATACTATGATTTAAGTTATGAAACATTAGAGGAAATAGGGCAAAAATTTATCAATCAAGGTGCTTATAAAGCAGATAAAATTCCATACATAAATGAAGTTTATAATTATGATAGAGCGGTAGGTATTCCAAACAACTGGAAAGCATGGGCTAAAGAGTATAAAAATAAATAAAAACTTCAGCTAAAATTATCCTTGCAAAAATATGGCTAAGGCGTGAGGCAAGGGAAGTGCTAAAAAATCCGCCCTTCATCAAGCCTCTTTTGTTTTTGCACCAAAACGATAAAATCCCAATAAAATTCGTAACTTTGCACTACAACACGAACCTACGAAAAATGAGCAAAATCAATCCGAAAATAGATTTAGTTTTCAAAAAACTTTTTGGTTCAGAGGAAAATAAAGACATTTTACTGTCTTTGATAAACGCTATTTTGCCCGCAGAACAGCAGGTAGCCACTATTACGCTAAAAAATCCCTACAATGTTTCCGACTATGCCGAGGGCAAACTTACGATTTTAGACATTAAGGCAGAGGACGAGCGCGGCAATTTGTACGATATAGAGATGCAACTAAAAGGGTCAAATTTTTATGGGAAACGTACTTTGTATTATTGGGCAAAAATGTTTGGTTCGCAGATGGATTATCTGACCCAAGAAGAGCAGGAGAGGAAAAAGCGGAAGACCTATTCCGAACTTCACAAATGTATCGTTATTAGCTTAAT
>NZ_KE383884.1:113681-185400 GCF_000422585.1 Hugenholtzia roseola DSM 9546 | reverse complement strand
GAAACGGTTGTGAAAGTGTCAAAAACTGTTTTGACCCCAAAGAGTCAAATTAGTACCTTTCGGTTCTATGTTTCAAGTGCAAAGTTGGAAGAGGCGCAATTTTCCGCGCACGCTTTCAACTTGGGCATCAGAAAACATTGGGATATTGAAAATAAGGCGCATAAGAATAAAGATGTTATCTTTAAACAAGATAAAAACAGAGTCAAACAACCTAATCACGCTGTCAATAGAGCGATTTTGAATACCATTGTCATTAACCTGATGACAAAGTATTACAAACAAACAATCACACACAGCCAAATTTTATTCTGTTCTCATTTTCAAAATATCCTAACTATGAGTAGAACTTAACATTACTGCACCCTGCCCTCCCCCCATAGGGGAGGGTTCGAAAGCCAAATCATTTTTTTTGCATAAATGCAAAAAAAATGATACCCTATCAAAGCCCCGCCATAATAGGGGCGGGGTTTGGGGCAGTGATGTTAAATTCTAAGAATTAGGTTCGAATGTAGGGACAAGGCATTGCCTTTTCCGCAGTGAGATTGAAATAAAAAAGGAATGAACCCCACCCTGCCCTCCCCCAAAGGGAGGGTTTCAAAACCAAATTTTATTTCGCTTCAAATTTGACCAAACAAGTTTTTTTACAGAACTTAACATTACTGGGGTTTGGGGTGGGGTGCATTTAAGGCTTTTATCGTTGCAACAACACTAAGAAAATCTTAAAAAATTCAGAAATACGTTTATTGCTTGATACAAAAACGAAGGCTCTCCCAAATCCTTCGGGTCTGAAATCGTACTGCGAACCGCTATTAGGGTTTTCTGCCACTAATGGGGTTCGCTTTTTTTTCTTTGTGTGTATAAATTTGTGTAACACGGATTGTAGTCTGTTTGGGCGTTGTTACAACGGTCAGAAGGTCAAAAAACGGGGTTTTGTGCTTCGAGCAAAGCTCCTTGCCCCTCTATTCCTGTAATGTTAAGCTCTGCGAAAAACCTTATTTTGTCAAATTTGACACGAAATAAAATTTGGACTTAAACCCTAAGGGTCTTGAAGACCCCTAGGGTTTGGGGCAGGGTGCATTTGAGGCTTTTATCGTTGTAACAACGCCGTCTGTCTGAAAAATCCTGTAAAATAATTGCAAAAACAATCATAAATTTTTTGAAAATGATAAAAATTATGCAAAATCTTCTCTTTGTGTTTCTCTTGACGCTGCCTTTGGGTTTGATGGCACAAAAGAAACAGCAACCCAAAAATGAGGGTCAGAAAAATATTTCTACCCCTTTTCAGACGCGCCTGCAAGCCTTCGAAACGCGAAAACGCCTACAAGCCGAGTCTGTTGTTGGAAATGTGCCACTGCAAAATATCGCGCCTACCATTATGAGCGGGCGCGTGGTAGATGTGGCGGTGAATGAAAACGACCCTTCCGCTTTTTTGGTTGCCTATGCTTCGAGCGGACTTTGGCTCACTACTTCCAACGGCAGCACCTTCGTTCCGCTCTTTGATAATCAGGCAGTTATGACTATCGGCGATATAGCCGCTACTTGGCAGCCGCAGCCCTCTTTACAACCCAAAACCATTTGGGTAGGCACAGGCGAAAGCAATTCGAGCCGCTCTTCCTATGCAGGGGCAGGGGTCTATAAAAGCAGCGACGGGGGCAAGACTTGGGAAAATAAGGGCTTGGCAGAAACCCAACACATCAGCCGCATTATTTTGCACCCCACAGACAGCAATACCCTTTGGGTAGCGGCGATAGGGCATCTGTATAGTTCAAATCCTGAAAGAGGTGTTTTCAAAACCACCGATGGTGGCAAGACTTGGGAAAAGACGCTTTTCATAGACGACCAGACGGGGGTTATCGATTTAGCCCTCGACCCACAAAATCCAGAAGTGCTATATGCCGCCGCTTGGCAACGCAGCCGTCAGGCTTGGAATTTTGAGGAGGCAGGCAAAAAATCAGGACTCTACAAAAGCAATGACGGCGGCAAAAGTTGGCAAAAATTAGTAGAGCCACTTTCAAAAGGTTTTCCCGATTCGGAAGGCGTAGGCAGAATTGGAATTGCGATTTCACACCAAAACTCAAACGTGCTGTATGCCTTTTTAGACAACCAAGAAAAGCGCAGCCAAACCGAAACAATAGCCCAAAAAGTAGGCTTTGAAAAGGACGAAAGGGCGGCTTTGAAGATTCAGAAAAATGCCCTCGAAACCATGAAAAATGCTGATTTTCTACAATTTTCAGACGAGGACATCAACGACTTTTTAGATGCCTATCGTTTTCCGATACAATACACAGCCGAAACTATTAGAGAGAAAATTCAAACCAATCAAATTGCACCAAAAGCCTTAGCCGATTTTCTTAAAAATGCCAACGACGACCTTTTCAATACGCCCATTAAAGGCTGTGAGGTCTATCGCAGCGATGATGCAGGGCTAAATTGGTATAAAACGCACGAGGGTTATATCGATGATTTGATTTATACTTACGGCTATTATTTTGGGAGCATTGCCATTTCGCCGCTTGACGAAAATAAAATTTATATTTTGGGCGTGCCTATTTTGGCTTCTTCCGACGGAGGAAAAACTTGGGAAAATATCAATGGCGACAATGTTCATGTCGACCACCACATTCTTTGGGTCAGTCCCAAACGGGAGGGACACCTGATTTTGGGCAATGATGGCGGCATCAATATTTCATACAATAATGGAAAAAATTGGTTTAAATGCAATACCATTCCTGTATCTCAATTTTACACCGTCAATGTAGATATGGCAGAGCCTTTCAACGTCTATGGTGGCATGCAGGATAATGGCGTTTGGTACGCGCCACACACTTACAACTACTCTACGGCTTGGCAGCAGGAGGGCAAATATCCCTACCAAAATTTGATGGGGGGCGATGGCATGCAGGTGCAAATTGATACGCGCGACAACAATTTAGTTTATACAGGTTATCAATTTGGCAATTATTTTCGCATCAATAAAGCCACAGGCGAAACCAAATACATCACGCCAACGTCAATTTTGGGTCAGAAGCCTTTTCGCTTTAATTGGCAAGCCCCTATTTTGCTTTCGCGTCATAACCAAGATGTGCTTTATTTGGGTTCAAATTGTTTTCACCGCTCTTTGGACAAGGGCGAACATTTCGAAACCCTTTCTTCGGATTTAACACAGGGCGGAAAAGAGGGAGATGTTCCCTACGGCACACTTACTTCCATTTCCGAATCACCTTTGAAGTTTGGCTATTTATATGTAGGTTCAGACGACGGCTTATTACATTTTAGCAAGGATATGGGCTATACTTGGGAGCGCGTTTCGGATAATCTGCCTGCCGAAGTACGCAAACTAAACCTTTGGGTGAGCAGGGTAGAGGCTTCGCATCACGCGCTTGGGCGTGTGTATGTGAGTTTGAATGGCTACCGTTACGACCATTTCGAGTCTTATCTTTTTGTATCGGAAGATTTTGGAAAAACTTGGCAGCGGCTTGGCGTAGAAGAGCCTTTTGACAAATACGGCAATGCCCTGCCTGCCGAACCTATCAATGTGGTGAAAGAAGACCCACACAACGAAAACATTTTGTATGTAGGTACAGACCATTCACTTTATCTTTCTTTGGATAGAGGTAAAAATTTTATGGGCGTTTCCACTACATTGCCCGACGTGGCAGTGCATGATTTGGCAATTCAGGCGCGTGATAAAAAGTTGGTAGTCGCTACACATGGGCGTTCGCTTTGGCTATTAGACTTGCAATACATAGAAAGCCTCACGCCTGCCCTTTTGGAGAAGCCACTGCATTTCTATACCCTTCAAAATCAGACTTTTAGCAAAAAATGGGGCAGCAAAGCGAGCTGGTGGCAGGGCGAAAATCAGCCTCAAATGGAGTTAGTGGTCTGGTCGAATGAGGCAAAAAAAGCTACTATCATCATTAAAAAAGAAACCGAAATTTTGTATCAATTTGATACCGAACTTGAAAAAGGGCTGAATTTTATACCCTATCATTTTCAAGTGCAGGCACAGCAAGCCGAAACGAGCAAAGCGCACAAAGGCGAAAACGGCAATTTCTACCTTTCGCCTTTCTATACAAATGTTGAGGGCAAATCTGAACAGTATCGTATAGAAATTGCGACTGCCCAAAATCGCGCCGAGCAGGTCTTCGAGCTTTTTGCACCCCAAGAAGCCCCTTCGCGCCGAAAACAAAAGAAAACGCCTTAGAAAGGCTGCACCAAGCGCAATTCCAGTCGGGTTAAGTTTGAAAAATCAGTTGCCTTATTTGAAAAGACAAGCATTTTCATAGCACTTGACCTGACTGGCGTTTGGGAATTTTGAGCCTTTGCCGCTCTAATAAGGTTTTTCAAACCCAAAGAAATTCTTTCTTGTTCATCGGATAGAGATTGAATGTTCCCAAGCCCTTTGCGATAAGTGTGCCGTCTGTTTTTAGTCGGATTTCGCCACTGCATACAATAAGCCGCTTGCCCGCATGGTCTATTCGCGCTACTGCCACAAGGGTATCTTTCAGGTGAGCAGGTTGGCAGTAGTTGATTTTAAATTCTACGGTTGCGCACAAGTTTCCTTGTGTGAAGGCATAGGTGAGCGCGGAAGACCCCAAGACCGAGTCCATCAGTCCTGCCAAAGCCCCCCCATGACAATGTCCGGGCGAGCTGGTGTGCTTTTCTTCTACCAACATCTCATAACGCACTTCGCCCGGCGCAAGCACTTCCAAGCGCATGCCGTTTTCAGCGTCAAATTGATTGTGTTTATTGTAAAGTGCTACTACTTTTTCGAAGGCTTGTCTATCAAAAGCCGCCGTTTGTTCAGATTCAGAAGGGTTCATAGACCGATAAATTAGATGGAAAACTTGAAATAGAGAAGGCTTGCTAAGTTACGCTTTTTATCGGAAAATGCCCAAATTCTGCCGCCGCCTTATTCCAAAATGCGCTTGACCCCCAAAATACGCGGCTGCCAATAGTCCTGCCAAACCGAACTTTCACTGCTATCAATCACAATGCCGCGCGAGGTGGCGTGAATAACCGCAAATTCATCTACATTGGCGCGTATCACTAAGGCGACATGGCTGACGCGCCCTTTTTTTCGCCCACTTTGCGTGGATTGAAAAAAGATAAGGTCGCCCACTTCCAAGAGTCCTTCGGGTTCTATTTCCATTCCAAAGTTGATTTGAGATTGGCTATCGCGCGGCAATTTTACGCCCAACTTTTGATAAATAAACGAGGTAAAACCTGAACAGTCGAAGCCTACTTCGGGGTTACAACTTGCATATTGATAGGGCTTGCCCAAGTATTTTTCGGCTTCCAATGCCATAAAATAGCGCAAATTGGCAAGGCTATCTACTTTCTTTTGAGGGCTAAAAGGAGTCTTGCTCACTTCTTCGGCGAGCGTTTGGCTGCGCACTTGCTGGTCTAAAAGGAGTTGATAGTTCTGTGTGCGAATTTTGAAAAGACTTTCGAGGTGTTTGTAGTAAAAAAGGGCAGTTTTTTCTTTTTTATTATCTTGAAAAAAATCGGCTTCTTTTTCTATACTTTTTGCCATTTCTGTCAAGACTTCTTTTTTATGGTCTAAAACCCTTCTTTTGGGGTCTTTGCTTTGTGCCTTTCTCAAATGAATGATGCTTTTATTGAGGTGCGAAAGACGCTGCGGCGCATTGCCTTTGTTTTTATAATTTTCAAACTCCAAAAGGGCGAAAAAAAGAAGCGGCGTAGGGTCGCGCCTATCTTTTTGTGCCATTTTAGTTGCTTTTTTTAGGCAGGCTTGTTGTTTATTTTTTTGGTATAATTGGTCTAATTTTTGGAAATTTTTGTCAGGCGCAGTGGCAGCCTCTTGTGCCATTATTGGGTAGAAAGGGAAAAAGAGTCCTATCCAGATAAAGAATAAGCGGTATCGTTTGTGGCGCATGGGTAGTAAAAAGATTTGATGTTTGATGTTTTATTTGCGCTAAGATAAGCCTTTTTTTGTAGCGGTGCAAATGTTTCTGTCTGCACCAAATTTGAGCCAATAAGTGTTTTGCACCTTTTTCGGGTTCGTTTTTAAGGGTAGGAACGTGTTTTTTGTCGTCAGAAAGGGGTTTTTGAGCGAAAAAATATTAGATTTCGCTTTTTTTCTCTAAATTGTACCCAAAAGAAAGCGCACTTAAAACCCCACGTTTTCACTCTTCTTTCCAACCTTTAATCAAATTTACTAAGTATGAACGTTTTTGGCAATAAAAACAGCAAAGATGCCCCGACAGCACAGGTGGAGTCGAATAATATCATTGGGAAAGGCACTAAGATTATCGGTGACATCATCACACATGGAAATATCCGCATCGATGGCGAACTCAATGGCAACATTTCGTCTAAATCGAAGGTGGCTTTGGGCGAAAGTGCGATTCTGAATGGGAACTTACAAGCCAATCATGCCGAAATTGAAGGCGAAATCAATGGCAATATTTACGTAGCCGAGCAGCTTACCTTGAAGGCGAAATCCGTTGTAAATGGCGACATCTTTGCCCTTCGCATGGTCATGGAGCCGGGAGCAAAAGTCTATGGACAGTGCAAAGTAGGCGAAGCACCGCAGCTACAAGGCGAGTCGCAAATCGTAACGGCACAGACCAAAAAGCAGAAAGAAGGCGAAAAAATGCCTGCCTAACTTTTAAAACCTACAAGATAGGATACTATCTTGTAGGTTTTTTTCAATAAAAACAAAAATAAAAACAAAATGAATACTGCATGAGTACTGCACCTAAAAAGCCAAATCCCTATCTCAAATATACTGCGCTGGGGTCTGAAATGATTGGAGCGGTAGTCTTAGGGGCTTGGGCAGGAAATAGTTTGGATACTTATCTTGAATTTAAGTTTCCTATCTTTACCATTTTGCTCATTTTTGTAGGACTTACTTCATTTTTTATACGCCTCATTCGTGCTTTAAAACAAGACGAATAACTTTTATGACCTAAAATGATAAATGTATTTACATATTCTACAAAACAAAAACAGGGCGCAAAATTTCTTATCTTGTTGCTTTTCTTTGTCTTGTCTTTGGCAACAGTCTTGGCTTTTGTGTATCAGGTGAAAGAAATACTTTTTGCTGTGTTTTTTTTCGCGCTTACTATCTTGATAGACAAATTGGTTATCCTTTTCTTTCGCCTCGAAATTCGGAAAGATAGCCTTGTGTTTCACTCCTTTTTGCATAAAGTTGTATTTAAAAAAGAACAAATACAAGGTTTTCGCTTGGTGACGGGCAGGCAGCCCCATATCAAGTTTTATCGAAAGGCAAAATTTTTTCAAATAGGCACATTTGTCATCGAGGGCAGGATTGAAAATTATACGGAACTCTGTGAGTGGGCGCGGTTGAATTTGACCAATCTGGATAGTCAGGAGTTGCTTGCCGATGTATTGGATATAGAAAAAAACAGCCACTACGGAATTACCCTGAAAGTTAGAAAAGGGAAGCTAAGATTTTATAGAATACTCATAAATTTGCTCACACTCGCAACTGTGGCAGGGCTGCCCGCTTTGTTTTATTTTTCAACTTTGGACTTAAAAAATGAAAAATTATATTACTTTCTTTCTTTTCTGATTCCCCTTTTTTCTTTTTTTCTCTACCTTACAGGTTCGGGACTTGTCAAGATATCGGGCTACGCCAATTCGGTGCGTCCTATCATGGTGCAAAATCTATTATTGCCTGCCCTTATACTGCAATTTTATAACTTCTTGAAATATCAAAATTATTTTTTAATCAAAAGTGAAAATCATGCTATTGCAGCACTTTTTCTAACGCTCTTTTTTCTTGCTTTTTTGCTACTCTTTGAAAAAGTACGGCAATTATTGAAGGAAGATAGTCCAGCTTGGTCTTTGGTATTTTTGACATTTTCAGTGTTTTTACTTTTCTATAATTTTATTTATATCAATATTTTTACTCAAAAAAATAAAGAAAGTTACAGACAAGATTTTGTTATTGTAGGGAAAAATATCAATGAAAAAGGTAGCAGCAAGAGTCCGATTTATCAAATTAGTTTAAAATGTGAGGAAAAACTTTATGAAAAAAATAATATGAGTGTGAGTAAAGCCTTCTTCGACCGCTACAAAAAGGGTGATAAGTTACCGATAGTATTATACAAAGGTGGTTTTGGTTTTGAATATTATATTCTTTATTACGACTAAATTTTTTGTTTTAGCTTTCGGATAGGGAAAGCCCAATGATGTTAAACGCTAAAAGTTAGGCGCAAATGTAGGGACAAGGCACTGCCTTCTTTGAAGCAAAATTGAAATAAAAAAGAGTTTTCATACCCAAAAATAAAATTTAGCTAAGTTTTATTCTGTAAAAAATACTCTTAATACTAATAATTACTTCAAATTATTTGTAATATTTTATCAAAAAATTATACTAAAAATTGTATGAAATTTATTCACAAAAAATCCATATAATTTCCTACCCTGCCTATTTTTCGTGCTGCTGCAAAATAAAAGTTGTGGCTTTCAGAAAAAAAGCGTAATTTAAGCCCTAATTTCATTATCCTATCCTCCACTGTCATTTTTTGTGATGCCTGAACGGATTTTGTCGTTGTATGGAAAAAAATAAGCCCCCTAAAAAAGACGCGCCCAACGCGCCTAAACCCGAAGGAACGCCTCGCGTATCTTTGGATAAAATAGAGGAAAATGTCGCCTTTTCCGCACCGCTTTCTAAGGCGGAGCAGGAAGAGGAGGAATTGTTGCGTTCCTTAGATGAGTTCAAGCGCATGGTTACCGAACACAAAGAGGAAACCATTGATGAGCCGATAGAGTATGCCGAAGCCAAAAACGACCGAACCTATTTGCTACTCTTGGAAAATGGCGAAATTCCACAAAAGGAGGAAGTCAAACTGATTTATGAAAACAATATCAAAAACGTTTATACGGGGGTGCGTCCGCAAAAAAAGCCGCTCGAAAACCTGCAAACAGGCGACGTTTTGATGCGAGGGCGTAGGGTCTATCTCAAAGTTTTTGCCGACGAGGAAGAAAATCCCGACAAATATCAGCCCGACCAAACCGATATAGACCTCTCCGATTTGGAAGAACAGGAGCAGGAGTCGCTTCAAAAAAATCTTACCAAAGGCATCGAGCGCAAAATAGGTGAGATTGTAGAGGAGAGCAAGCGCGATTTTGAAGCCTTTGTCGCCGAAAATTTGATGAGCAAAATAGGTATGCTTTTGCTTATTGTGGGGATTCTCTTGCTTATCAATTTGGGCATCGAAAGGGGTTACATTTCCAACGGCGGTCAGTTGCTTATTGGGCTTACTTTGGGCGGCTTGATGCTTTGGCAGGGCAATCGAGTGCGCAAACAGAATACTATTAGCAGCCTTTTGGTCTTGGGCGGGATAGCGGTTTGTTATTATACTTCGTTCAAATTTTTCGACGATTTTGATATTAGTAATCAAATTGTCGCTTTTCTTATCAATTTCTGTATCACCTGTTTGGCTTTTGGCATAGCCGTTTGGCACGACAAGAAAAACTTGGGCAATATGGCAGTGATTATGGGCTTTCTCACTACCTATTGGGTCATTAAAAATACGGCAATGCTCGAATATGAAGACGGCAGTTCGCAACTCAATTATAGCGTCGTCTTTACCTATTTGCTCCTCCTCAACGTCTTAGGATTGGCAATTTCTTACTACAAAAAATGGATTCACGTCAGCACCATCAGTTTCCTCACTTCTATTGTCGTCTTTTCATGGTGGCTGCTTTTTGAGGCAAACTTTATTTTGGTACAGGATATAAACAATGCGATTGTTTTTGCAACGCTTTATTATTTGGTGTTTTTCCTAACCAACGTCGTTTTTAGTGTCAAAAAAGGAATTCCGCTTAGTGAAATGAACTATTTGGTTTTGATAACCAATAGCCTTTTTTACACTTTTTCTATGTACGTTGTGATGAATCGAACCGATAATCTGCCTTATTTCAATTGGTTTCTTATCTTTTCGGGCATCTTTCATGCCATCTACGGCAGCGTTTTGTATCTGCGCAAACACGAAGACCAAAAGCTACACTACACCACTTTTGGGGGTGCCATTTTCTTTATTTCCTTAGCGGCGGTGCGCCTACTTGCCAAAGAACATTGGAATACTTTTTTTGCAATAGAAGCCGTATTGCTTATGTTTTTAGGCATCAGGCTCTCTCTGCCCCTACTCAAACGTGCCGCTACGATTGCTACCGTTTTGCTGGTCGTTACGCTTTTTATGAACTGGTTTAGTTTTTATCAAAAAGAGTATTTGATGCGCTTTTTCTTCAATGGCGCAACTTTTTCGACACTCTTTACCCTTTCGGCTTTGGGCTTGCTTATCTTCTTTATGTCTTCCCAAGACGATTTAGAGGAGATGGGCTTTCTGCCTACCGCTTCTTATCTGGATTTACTTTCGAGCTTTATCATCTTTATCTTGTTTTTGCAAGGAAACATCGAGCTTTTATACCACAATGTTTCTAATTTTGGTAATAATTCTTTCAGATGGCTGCTTATCGGTTGTTTCAACTTGCTCTTTCTATTGGGTTTGCGCCTTTTTGGAAAAACATTTCACTACAAAGCCACTACGCAAAATTCGAGTTTGCTCTTGGTCTTGATGGGGGTTCTCTACCTATTGATGGGACAGATGCAAGCCGTTGCGCTGCGCAACGAACACTTGGAAGGCGTGGCGGCAGGCTTGGAAAGTTCTATTTTCGTCAATGAGTACGCCTTTGAACAGTTCTTTTTTCATTACCTTAATTTAGCCCTGACTCTTTTCGGTTTGGCGTGGATTTTATATGATTTGGCGCACAAAGAGAACGCAAACCCTACTCAATTCACAACTTTATCCTATTATACCTACCTTTTGGCAATGGTTTATGCCACTTGCGAATTGGTGCATTTGGGTACGATAGTGCTTTTTGAAAGGGGCGATATAGTAGAGGAATTAGTGGATTTGATTCAAACTTATAGCTTTGTTCCTTTCTGGGCAATGCTTTCTTTCGGCTACGTGATTGCGGGCATGCGTTGGAAACTGCGTGAGATGCGCGTCTTTGGTATGGTCTTGCTTATCTTGGTTTTGGGTAAATTTTTTATCGTCGACTTCTGGCGATTCGAACTCTTGGGCAAAATTATTTCGCTTATCGTGATAGGTATTGTCCTATTGCGTATCAGTTGGATATACAACCAATTACATTCTATCACAGTTGAGGGGCAATTAGCCGACCTCTACAAAGAGCCAGAAAAGTCTTTGAAAGACCAGATTAAGATGCCCAAAGGCGGACGCATTTCTTCGGAACGCCTGCCTACGGTAGAATCTTTCCGCAAGTTTTGGCATAAAATTAAAGATGAAACAAAGCCTAACGACGATTCGGAGGGCGAAAAAGAGCAATAACTCGCATGAAACGCCTTTCATACGCCGATTCGGTTTTGTTTTTGGAAAAAATAGTAGCTCAAGATAGGAACGACCTTTTTTGGGACAAAAAGAAAAACATACTTTGGGGCAGGCAGGGCGAGGAAAAATCTTTCGCCTTTCGCTTTCCCCTACCCTTTCCCGCGCCACTACCCGAAGAGTCTTTGGCTACTTATGTGGAGCGATTGCCGCTGCTGCCGCTGCCTTACCATCTAATTTTGGTGCAGGCGGGCTATGCGGCGTTGGCATACGCCGAAGAGGGGCAAATTTTGAAGCACAAAGCCATTACTGCTTACATGGTGCGAAAAAAACAGGGACGCGCCCAACTCAATTACCTTAAAACGAAGGGCAAATCGCGATTGGGGTCGCGTATCAGACTTCAAAACACAATACTTTTTTTTGAAAATATCCACAAAAAATTGAAAGAATGGGGCAAAGTTCAAAATAGCTGCCGTTTTATTTACAGCGGTACGCCTACTATCTGGCATCTGCTTTACGAAAGCAAAGCCAATCAAAATTTTGAAAGAAAAGACTCACGCTTTATCAAAGTACCGCTTTCGGTGAGAAAACCAAATTTTATGGAAGTGCGCCGCATCAATGCCCACATCAAAAAGGGGCGTTTGCTTCTCCTAAATCCTAATCTTTCGCCTGCCTTGCCCGATTTGGAAGAAATTGAATGGTAAGCCGTAACCTTTTAAAAGGATTTGCGTAAAACAAACCAAACGGTCGGTATTTCTTAATATGGAAAACACACGCGATTATATTTTAGCCACAGCCTTTCGTCTTTTTTTAGAAAAAGGCTACAAAAATACAACGATGAGCCAATTAGTAGCAGCTTCGAAGGTTTCGAAAGGGGCTTTCTATCACTATTTTGCCAGCAAGGAGGCACTCTTTGATGCAGCCTTGGAAACCTACTTCTTCGCCCTTGCTGCCCCTATTGTGGCTTACGAATTTGATGCACAGCAGCATTTTAGAAAAAATATTCAAGATTATTTGACAGCGAAAAAAGCGGTAGCGGCTAATATTGCAAAAAGTTTAAATTTATCTTTCAATTCAAACTATATTCAAGTTTTACTGGAAGCTATGCAACTTTTTTCGCACCATCGAGAGCGTGCCGCCAAATTGCTCGACAAAGAATTAGCCCTCTATGCGGCTATTTTCCGTCAGGGGCAGGCGCGAGGTGAAATTAAGCCTACGCTTGAAGTGGAAATCTTAGCCAAGCACTTTTATTTCCTCCTCGATGGTTTTGAGCTTCATGTCTTTGTTCTGCATCAACTTAGTCCAGAAAAGTACGCCGAAGTCGAACACATCATCGAGCAGTTTTGTAGCCTGATTGAAGGCTAAGGGCTTGCTTGTGTTTTTTTAAAACGAAACAAACCAAACGGTCGGTTTTTATTCAAAACGCAAATTATACAAAAATGATTGAAGTTAGAAATCTTACCTACGCCTACCTACAGGCGCAAGTGCCTACCATTCAGGGGATTAGCTTTGAAATCGGGAAGGGCGAAATCTTTGGCTTTTTAGGTCCGAGTGGGGGCAGGAAAAAGCACGACGCAAAAAATACTAACGGGCTTGCTCAAAGGATACGGCGGCGAGGTCTTTATCAATGGTCGCGAATTGCGTCAGTGGAAGACAGATTTGTACTATCAAATTGGCGTTGGCTTCGAACTTCCGAATCATTACGGCAAACTTTCGGCTTTTGAGAATTTAGCTTTTTTTGCTTCCTTTTATCAAAATAAAGTTTCTATTTCTGAAAAAAGAATAATGATGCTTTTGGAAAGAGTAGGACTGGGCGCAGCGGCACACAAGAAAACAGCAGACTTTTCGAAAGGAATGAAGATGCGCCTTAATTTTATCCGCGCCTTGCTGCACAATCCGCCCATCTTGTTTTTAGATGAACCTACTTCTGGGCTTGACCCTGTCAATGCCAAAATCATCAAGGATATGATTGCGGAACTGGTGCAGGAAGGAAAAACCATCATGCTCACCACACACCACATGCATGATGCCGAACAGCTCTGCCACCGTTTGGCTTTTATGATTGAAGGGAAATTGCCACTTATTGAATCACCAAAAAAACTAAAATTGCAATATGGCAAGCGATTATTAGAGATAGAATATGGCAATCCTACCCAAAAGAAAGTCTTTAATTTAGACAATCTACCAAAAGAGGAGGCATTGCCTATCCTACTCAAAACGGAGTATATCCACTCGATACACTCGCAGGAAGCCACCTTAGAAGATATTTTTATCGAAGTTACGGGAAAAAAATTAGTTATCTAAATCTTAAACAATATGAAAACCTTATTACAACTTACCCTTTGGGAATTGCGTCTGCAATGGCGTGAGCGCATCTTGGCAGTCGTGATGCTCATTACAGCCTTGTATGTGGCACTTTTTTCTTATTTCGATAACCTGCCTACTGCTTTGGTGGTCTTGCTCATTAGCACAGACCCTACTATGTTGGGCTTTCTTTTTATAGGAGTTATTATTTTATTTGAAAAAAGTGCAAATACCATTCAATCTTTGTTGGTTACACCAATTCAAAAATATCACTATTTAGGCGCGAAGGCGTTATCGCTTACCCTTGTCGCGCTTGTAGCGAGTACGATAATGGCGTGGGCGGCTCAAAAGAATTGCAACTACTTTGTCCTTGCTTTGGCAGTTTGTCTTTCTTCGTTCCATTTCGTTTGGATTGGCTTTTTAGGGGTTGCAAGAGTAAAGACAATCAATCAATATTTCTTTATTTTTCCTTTCCTACTAACGCCTTTGATGCTGCCGCTGCTCAATTTTTTTGGCTTGACAGATTCGCTTTGGCTTTATGTTTTTCCCTTTCAAGCCTGCCTGCTGCTTTTTCAAGCCGCCTTCGAGCCGCTCCAAACTTGGCAGTGGCTCTATGCCCTACTTTACCTCCCTTTGAGTACGGCTTTGATTTATTACGCGGCTGAAATTTTTTATACAAAATATCTTTTAAAATAAAAACAAAAAATCAAGATGCAACATCTTCAAACAATTTTTGCCCTACTCAAACTCGATAACCTCAATATTCTGCGCGATAAAACGCTGCTGATGATGCTTTTTTTGCCCTTTTTGCTTATGTTTGGCTTAAAGTTGGGGATAGATTCTTTACTCGGGCTTGTTCCCCAAATGGAAACGTACTTACCGCTGACGGCGGCGGTATTGGCTACCACAACGGGGCTGCTGGGCGGCTATGTTGTCGCTTTTGTGATGTTGGACGAAAAAGACGAAAATACCTTTGTCGTGATTCGGGTCATGCCCCTCCCTACGTGGCTTTTTTTGCTTTATCGCCTGCTCTATGCTTGGGTGTGGGCATTTGCCTTTACCCTGCTGACCTTCTTGGTTTTTGATGTGTTGGATTATACTTGGGTGCAAAAAGTTTCCGCTGCCTGCCTTTGCGCCCAAACTGCGCCGCTGGCTTTTTTGCTTGTCGTTACTTTTGCAAAAAACAAAATAGAGGGTATGACTTTTATCAAGGGCATCAATTTTATCGTGATGCTGCCTGCGGTGGCGTTTTTTGTTGGTGAAATGTTACAACCTATCTTTTTTATTTTTCCTCATTTCTGGACTTTTCTAAGCCTACAAAAGCCAAATGGGGTTGCGGTGTTTGCTTCAATAATGACACACCTATTGAGTGGGGTTTTTCTTTTTCGCCTTTTTGCTAAAAAAAATAGGTAAAAAGGGCGCGATTTTCTCAAATTCCCTACTTTTATGTAGGGAAAAGCGCACTACTTTTGGGGCTTTTTAATGACAATCTTCTATACTTGTCGGATTTGCCAAAATATTGAGGTAAGATTGATAACCAATATACATCAGCCAAAGCCCCAAGCCTACGAAGGCGAAAGGATAAATTTGGCGAAGCCTTTTGCGCCACTGCTGCGAAAGGCGATTGCCCAGAAAAAAGGCGGTCATCATCAGCGGGAAAGTGCCTAAGCCAAAAAAGAGCATGTAGAGTGCGCCCTGCGTGCTATCGCCTGCCGCTACCGCACCCATCAGCCCCATATACACCAAACCACAAGGCAGAAAGCCATTTAAAACTCCCAGAAAAAGGAAAGAAAAGAGTTGTGTTTTTTGTTTTAAAACTGCGCCGATTCCCTTTTGCACCTGTGCAAAGAGGTAGCGCATGAGGCTCAATTTGGCAACCCAAGTATCTAAATTGATAGAAAAAATGCCAATCAGCACCATCAGCAAGCCCATTAAAACTGCAACATAGGGCTGCCATTCGGCAAAAAGCACCGCTTTTCCTATCCAGCCTACTACCAGCCCCATGCTTGTGTAGGTCAGGAGACGACCTAAATTGTAAAGTAGATTAGAAAAAATACCATTTTGGTTGTTAGATTTGCCAAAAGCAAGTACCAAAGGCGCACACATGCCTAAACAATGCGTGCTGCCCAAGAGTCCTAATAAAAATGCAGACCAAATGACCATCAATTAGTTCTGTTCTTTTTGAATGTCCTTTTCCAATGCTGCCATATAGACGGCATCTACGGCTTCTTCTATGGTGGGTAAAATGGTTAGCACATTGTCTAATTTTGAAATCTTAACTAATTTCAAAACATGTTCGCTAACACCTGCCATCACCAAAGAGCCTTCTACTTGTTCGGAAAGGCGTTTGGCTACCAGAATGGCACTCAAACCCGAAGAATCGACATATTTGACCATCGACATATCCAAAATGAGATTCACCATGCCCGTTTGGTAGAGGGTAAAGAATTCGGTCTTCAACTTTGGTGCGATTGTCGTGTCTAACTTTTCTTCATGAATATGAAAGAGTGTGTATTTATCCTGCTTATCTATGAGATACTTCATTTTTTTGCTTTTTTTGGTTTGATTTTTTTGAATATTTGAGGGGTATAATAGGCTATAAAAAAGAAGGAAATTCGAGGGAACAAAGCAAATTTCTTATGTAGTGCAAGATACAAAAAAAATCATACTCTCGCGCTTTTTTCTCTCGAATTGCGTAATTTTATTTTTTTTTAAACCCAAGAAGCCTCATGTATTACACCGACTCGATTGGACACACTTGCCGGATTGCTACGCCGCCGCAGAAGATTATTTCCTTAGTGCCTTCTCAAACCGAATTGCTTTTTGACTTAGGTTTGGAAGAGCGTGTAGCTGCCCTGACCAAATATTGTATTCACCCGAAGGAAAAAGTGCGGAAAAAGCCAAAAATAGGCGGCACTAAAGATTTTAATATCGACAAAATTTTAAGTTTCAAACCCGACCTTGTCATTGCCAACAAAGAAGAAAACACCAAAGAAGGTATCGCCGCACTCCAAAAGCAAGTTCCCATCTGGACAAGCGACATTTTTAAGCTCGAAGAGGCTCTAAAAATGATAATAGAAATAGGAAAAATTACAAATACAGTAGAAAAAAGCGAAATTTTAAAAAAAGAAATACAAACTAATTTTGAAAATTTGGCACGAAAAATTCCCAAAGAAAAGCCTAAATTGCGCGTTTTGTACCTGATATGGAAAGAACCTTACATGGCGGCAGGTAGCCAAAATTTTATAGATGATATGATTAAAAGGGCAGGATTTGAAAATGCCCTCACTGCGCCGCGCTACCCCATCTTAGAACTATCTGATATAGAGGCACTTAGACCCGATTTGTTGTTTCTTTCCACTGAACCTTATCCTTTCAAAGCCGTTCATTTTGAGGCACTTCACAAGATTCTGCCCTATACCAATTTAGCAACAGATTTCCATTTGGTAGATGGCGAATTGTTTTCTTGGTATGGCAGTCGCCTTTTGAAAAGCCCCGCTTATTTTGCGGAGCTATTTCAAAAAATAAGCTCAAATAGAAGTTAAGAAATTAAAAATATATTTCACAATTTGGCAAAAGCTCACGAATTTTCTCCTTTTCTGCTTCAGAAAAGTTGTTGGACTTTTTCTTATCAGATTCCAGAAATTTGCTATTGCTCAAATGCAAGACCCTTAACTTTTCAAGTCCCAAAACTGCCGTTGGCAGCGTATCAAGCCCCAAATTTCCTAAATGAAGCTCCTCTAATTGTGGCAAAAGGACAAGGGTTTGATTGAGGGCTTCGAGCGGAAGGGGGTTCGCGCTCAAAACAAGGTAGGTAAGATTTTTCAGTTCTCCCATTTCTTTTGGTAGGCTGCTTAGTTGATTATTTCCCAAGCCAAGTGAAGTTAAGTTTTTCAGCTCGCCGATTGCTTTGGGCAGTTGGCTAAATTGATTTGTTCCTAAACTAAGCGAAGTTAGGTTTCTTAATTCCCCAATTTCTTCGGGCAAACTACTTAGCCGATTGCTCCCCAAATTAAGAGTCGTTAAATTTTTCAACTCGCCAATTTCTTTGGGTAAATTATTTAATTGATTTCCATACACATAAAGAATCTTTAAATCTTGTAATGCGCCAATTTGAGTGGGCAGACTGCTTAATTTATTGCTATATAAATAAAGCAATTTTAAGTTTTTTAATTCCCCTATCTCTTTTGGTAGCTCGCTTAGGTGGTTTCCGCCCAAGCCAAGAAACTGCAAATTTTTCAAGTCTTTGATTTCACTCGATAGGCTATGAAATTGATTCCAACCCAAATCAAGCCAAGTTAGGTTTTTCAATTCACTCAATTTTTTAGGCAAACTATTAAATTGATTGAAACTTATATCCAGTTTTTCTAAAAAGTTAAGGTCGCTTATTGCGTTAGGTAGGTGATTGATTTGAGAGTAACGCAACTGCAAAACCTTCAAATTTTTTAGTTGAGCGATTTTGGCAGGCAGAATTTTGAAGTCGTTGTATTTAAGATAGTTGCCATTTAACATCAAAATTTCTAATTGCTGACGTTCTAAAATTTCATCGGGAAAGGCTTTGAATTGTGTATCTGTGAGGTCTAAAGCCTTTGTTTGGGTGCTAAGGTCGGCAATTTGGTAGGCTGCGCTATAGCGATTGCCAGCAGTATCCAAAAGAAAATCTTGGTGGTGGTGCTTCACTTTTGCAAAGCCATATATAAACTGTTCGACTTTGCTCCACTCGCCTAATTTTTCTATTCTCTCGCCTTTTTTATCAATGAAATAAAACTTATCAGAACCGTTTATATAACTGTAAGCTATTGCAAAATTTTCATACGTGAAGTAAATTTTATCCACTAACTTATTTTTTTCACGCAAATCATTTTCAAGTTGATTTTTTTTACGATTTAATTCTTCAAAAATAGCCATAATCCTGACTTGCGCTTGGGGGGCTTTTTCCGAACAATCTGCAAGGGCGGCTAAGTAGGCAGAAATAGCTTCTTGATAGTTTTTGGCATGGTGGTCTTTTTCGCCTTTTTGCATCAGGGCTTCAAAATGCTCGCAGGGTTTGGATTGTCCGAATAGAAAGGCGGTGAAAAATAGGAAGGGGAGGGCAAAAAGTAGTGTTTTCATAAAAGTCTATTGTTTTTTGTTTTGTAAAGGGGATTTGATAAAATTAATCTTTGAAATGAAATAGTAGAAAACAGGGTAAGATTTAAAAAAGGCGTATGATTTTGAAAGTTTGCAGAGAGGCGGACTGATTTAGAAAAAAAGTAAGAGGGAGGTACTGCCATCTTGCTTTTCGTCCTTATTTCTTGTCCTTATTTTTTGTCATTACTTCCTGCCCAACTATCTTAATTTTACTCAAAAAAAGTAAAATGCGGTACTGAAAAGGAAATCAATTAGGCAAATAGAAAGAAAAGCCGTATTTTTGTCTGAATTTAGCCCTTGTAGCTTTCCAAACCTTCACCTTTCTCTCAAAATCTGAATTTTTGCCCGATTTCATACCTCTATATTATGGACAAATTCTCTTATCTCTCTAATGCGGAAGTAGGCTACATAGACCAACTATACCGCAGCTACCAACAAAATCCGCACTCCGTAGAAGAGAGCTGGCGCAATTTTTTCGAAGGCTTTGAGTTTTCACAAGCCGACTATGACGCGGAAAATGGCACACTTGTAGCCAACGGTAGCCCTAAAACAACCTTTGCCAATGGCAGCGCAGTGGGCATAGATGAAGATATGCTCAAAAAAGAGATTTCGGTCAAAAAGCTCATCGACGGCTACCGCTTGCGCGGACACTTGCAAGCCAAAACAAACCCTGTGCGCCCCCGTCGCGACCGAAAGGCGCGTTTGGCGTTGGCAGACTTTGGCTTATCAGAAGCCGACTTAGACACGTCTTTTCGTGCAGGGAATGAAATTGGATTGGGCAAAGCCACACTACGCCAAATCATCGACCACCTCAAAAAGATATACGAGGGCGCAATCGGCTTCGAATTTATGGGGATTCGCGACCCTGATATTCGCTATTGGTTTAGAAAAAAAGTAGAAACAGAATATCCTGCTTTCCAACTTTCTACCCAAGAGAAAGAACGCATCTTGCGCAAACTCAATGAATCTACGATTTTTGAGAACTTCTTACATACCAAGTTTATCGGTCAGAAACGCTTTTCTTTGGAAGGAGGCGAATCTACCATTCCTGCCTTAGACGAAATTATTACCACTGCCGCCGAACAAGGGGTAGAGGAGGTAGTCATTGGCATGGCGCACCGCGGACGTTTGAACGTCTTAGCAAACATCATGCAAAAAACTTACGAGCATATTTTTACCGAGTTTGAAGGGTATGTTTCCGAAGAGAGTTTGGGCTTAGGTGATGGTGATGTGAAGTACCACATGGGCTTTTCTTCTTTGGTAGAAACGCCAAAAGGGAAAAAAGTACATCTCAAACTTGCGCCAAATCCTTCACACTTAGAGGCTGTAAATCCTGTGGTGCAGGGTTTTGTGCGTGCCAAAATAGACCACAATTATAGCCGAAACCCGAAGCGTGCGCTGCCTATTCTTATTCATGGTGATGCCGCCTTAGCAGGGCAGGGAATTGTCTATGAAATTGCGCAGATGTCCGAACTGCCTGCCTATCAGGTTGGGGGTACAATTCATTTTGTCATCAATAATCAGGTAGGTTTCACCACCGACTTTGACGAGGCGCGTTCTTCAAATTATTGTACCGATATTTCGCAACTCACCGAAGCTCCCGAAATTCACGTCAATGGCGACGACCCCGAAGCGGTAGTTTTTGCCGTCCGCTTGGCTACCGAATTTAGACAGCAATTTGGCAAAGACGTGTATATAGATTTGGTCTGTTATCGCAAGCATGGGCATAACGAGTCAGACGAACCCAAATTTACGCAGCCTTTGCTCTACAATCTTATTTCGAAGCACCCCAATACGCGCCAAATCTATATCAATAGGCTCAAAAATGAAAATGCAGCCATGGCGGAGCTTGCCGATAAGATGGAAAAAGAGTTTAAGGCAATGCTGCAAGACCGTTTAGATGATGTTCGTCAGAAGGCACTGCCCTACAAGTATCAGGATTTGGAGCAAGATTGGAAAGCCCTTCGCCGTGCCACACCCGCAGATTTTGAAACTTCGCCCGATACCAGCATTTCGGCAGAGATGATAGAAAAAGTAGGAACAGCCCTCACTACTTTGCCCGAAGGCTTCAAACCTTTGCGACAGATAGAAAAACTCCTTTCCGAGCGCAAGGAACGCTTCTTCGAAACCAAAAAATTGGCTTGGCCTGATGCCGAACTTTTGGCTTATGGTTCTTTGCTTTTAGAGGGAAGCCCTGTTCGTATGAGCGGACAAGATGTGCGTCGAGGCACGTTTTCACATCGCCACGCCGTTTTGGTAGATGCCGAAAAGAATCAGCAGTACAATAGCCTCAATGCTCTTAGTACGGGCAATTTGCCTACTTTCGAAATTTACAATTCCTTGCTTTCCGAGTATGGCGTTTTAGGCTTCGAATTTGGTTATAGCATGGCAAATCCCAACGCCCTTGTGATTTGGGAAGCCCAATTTGGCGACTTTGCCAATGGCGCACAGGTGATGATAGACCAATTTATCAGCAGCACAGAAAGCAAGTGGAACAGAATGAACGGCGTTACGCTTTTGCTGCCACATGGCTATGAAGGACAAGGACCCGAACATTCGAGCGCACGTTTGGAGCGTTTCTTACAGCTTTCGGCGGAATACAACATGGTAGTAGCCAATCTTACTTCGGCGGCAAACCTCTTTCACTTGCTTCGCCGTCAGGTGAAGTGGGAGTTTCGCAAGCCTTGCGTCGTGATGTCGCCTAAGTCATTTTTGCGTCGTGAAGAGTTTTATTCGGATATGACCGAATTTACACAAGGCAAATTTGAAGAAATTTATGGCGATACCTATGCGGAGGCTAAAAAGGTGAAGCGCGTTTTGGTCTGTTCGGGAAAGGTCTATTACGATTTAGACAAAAAACGACAAGAAGACGGGCGAAAAGATGTGGCTATCCTGCGTCTGGAGCAGCTTCACCCTTTCCCCAAAAAGCGTTTCTATGAAGAATTGGCAAAATACAAGAAAAATGTCGAGGTCGTTTGGGTACAGGAAGAACCCGAAAATATGGGCGGCTGGGAGTTTTTCTTGCGTATGCTCTACAAAGAGTGGGAAGGTAGTAAGTTGAAAGTTATCTCACGCAAAGCCAGTGCCTCGCCTGCCACAGGGTATTACAAGGTACACAACAAAGAGCAGGAAACTATCGTCAATACTGCCTTTGCTGAAACCATTTAAACCCAATCGCTTTTCTGATACCCCCAATAGGCGGTGAGCTTATTGGGGGATTTTGAAGTTTTTTGGCTATACTATTCTACCAGAGTTTTACACAATGCAAATCAACGCTACCATAACGGGACTACAATACCAAGTATTTCTTGCCAACGAATTGGAAACAATTAATGGCAAAGATTTTGATATAAATACTTGTCCAACTTCCTGCATTTATTCTGAAAAGAAACTAAATTTTGCGATTTCAAAATGGGTTTCGCCCAAGCGAACAAGGTCGTATCCTTATGAAAGAGTGTATAATACTTTGGCAAATGGCAAGAAAATTACTGTTATTCCTGTGGTGAAAGATGAAGGTTTTGATGGTGATAGGGATTTTATTCAGTGGGATACAGTTTCTATGATGTCCTTGCTTGATGTGTATGTAATTTTAGCGTATTACGACAAAGCAGAAAAAAATGATAATTATGACAACAAAATTACCAACCAAGCGTTTGATAATCAGTATGTTTTAGCCAAAATTCAAGAAATTTCAGTCTATCATAGTTCCGCTCTACACTGGAATTTGCAGGAGTTAAATGATAATTTTTCGGATATAATCGGCAAAGTAAAAAGTAGTTATGCTAAAATAAGCAAGAAAGCAAAAGTGCAAATGCACAGCGAAAAAGGCATAGACGATTTTGCGACAATGATTAGCAAAAGTGCCAAAGAATTTATGGAGTTTTCACGCCAAAAAGCAAAAGACGCACAGAACAGAGAATTTGTAACCCTGCAACCCAAAGAAGTTTTAGAAACTTTGACAAAGGCAAAAATTACGATTACAAACTATTTAGGCGGACAATATTTTTTGACAGTTGATGAAATAAGAATAGACAACAAAGATGTTTATTTAATAGAAGGAAAACACTCAAAATCAAGCCTTCTGCCGAGCAAAAGCGACATTAAAGACGGTTTGCTCAAAATGATTTTATATACCAATTTGAAAAATACAGAAGTAAATGGAAAAGCAAAAAATGCAAGTCCTGTTTTACTTTTGACTTCCTCTAAACTAAAATCAGAAATCAATTCAAATGCTGAAAATGCAAAGCTAGACAAATTTTTCACCAAAAACAAGTTTAAAGACACACAAAAAGAATTAATTACGAATCTATTTGAAGAAGCACAAATAAACAATTTTTTGGTAATTTTAAAAAAAGCATAAAATTATGATAAAAAGCCCACTAAGATACCCTGGCGGAAAAAGTAAAGCATTAGAGCAAATTTTGCCCTTAATTCCTCATTTTGAAGAATTTAGAGAGCCTTTTGTGGGTGGTGCTTCAGTTTTTTTGGCATTAAAACAACTTTATCCTGATAAAAGATATTGGATAAATGATTTATATTTTGAATTATATAAATTTTGGGAGTACGCACAAAAAGACTTACAAAGTGTTGTAAATCAGGTAAATATTTGGAAAAATGAATTTGAAAATGGTAAAGAGTTACATAAATTTTTAGGTAAAAATATCGATACTTTTGATGATATAAAAAAAGCAAGTGCTTTTTTTGTGTTTAATAGAATTACCTTTTCAGGTACGACCGAAGCAGGAGGTTTTTCAGAGCAAGCCTTTCAAAAACGATTTACAGAAAGCAGTATTCAACGTTTAGGACTTTTAAAAAATGTAGTTAAAAATACAAAAATCACCAACTTAGACTACGAAAAAGTTGTAAAAACAGAAGGGGAAAACGTATTTATTTTTCTTGACCCACCTTATTTTTCTGCCACTAAATCAGCACTTTACGGCAAAAATGGAAAATTGCATAAAGGTTTTGACCACGAAAGATTTGCAGAAGTGATGAAAAATTGTCATCATAAATGGTTGATAACTTACGATAATTGCGACTATATCAAAGATTTATTTTCTTTTGCCAATATTACCGAATGGAACTTAATGTATGGTATGCGAAACGTAAATTCGGCAAAGCCAAACCAAGCAGAAAATTCAGACCAATTAGGAAAAGAGGTTTTTATAGCAAACTTTGAACTAAATAATTCGAAGATAGTAACGAAAAAATGCACCGCGCCTAACCTTATCTTTAAATGATAGACCAACAAAGTCTAACCTTGTTAGAGGCGTTTCTTACTACAAAAAATAGCTAAAATATAAAAAATTAGACAAGAGCAAAAAACTTACCCTTGTCTAATTAAACTATGCAGCATTAAATCTGTATTTTTCAAATAAGCATTTATTTCCCTTCTAAAGCCCAATCTTCCATTTTTTCCTCTTTTGCCGAGGGGGTATCGTCGTCTAAATTTGAGGGCTTGGCAAGTGAAAATTTGAGTATGAAATATCCTATTAGACCTGCAATAAAGGAAGCAGATAGGATTCCGATTTTGGCTTGTAGGATATAAGTTTCGTTTTCAAAAGCCAATGAGGTAATAAAAAGCGACATGGTAAAGCCGATGGCGGCTAAAAAAGCAACGCCTATCAGGTGCAAATAGGTCAGGCTTTTGGGCAGTTTGACAATTTTTAGCTTTTCGAAAAGAAAGACGAAGCCTACAATTCCTACCACCTTTCCCAAAATGAGTCCAAACATTACGCCCAAAGCCACAGGGCTTTTAAAGGCAGCTCCAATATCGCCTGAAAGGGCAACCCCAGCATTGGCGAGGGCAAAAATGGGCATCACGACAAAAGCCACTAAGGGGTGCATGGCGTGTTCGAGCTTTTGTAGGGGCGGAATGGCGGAATCGGTTGTGATTTTGATGTCGTCTAAAACCTCCTGCATCTGTGGCGTTATCATCGAGCTTGAAGTAGGGGGGCAGGCTTCAAAACGCGCCAACAGAAATTTCATCTTTTGCTCATACGCCACTTTGGAAATGCGCACCGAGGCGGGAATGGTGAAGGCTGCCAAGACCGCCGCAATGGTCGCATGCACGCCCGAAAGCAAAAACGCCAACCACAAGCCGCCAATACCCAGCACGCCATAGACCAAAACATGGCGAATCCCCAGACGATTTGCCCCAAACATCAGACCCAAAAAGAGCAAGCCAATGCCCACATGTAGGAGTGAAATTTTTGAAGTATAAAAAATAGCAATCACCAAGACTGCACCCAAATCGTCTATTATCGCTAAGGCAGTGAGAAATATTTTGAGAGAAAGTGGCACGCGCTTGCCCAAAAGGAAAAGCACGCCCAAAGCAAAGGCAATATCGGTAGCCATTGGGATACCCCAGCCACTTATTGATTCAAAATTCGCATTAAAACGCCAATAAATCAGGGCAGGCATCAGCATGCCACCTATGCCCGCCACGATAGGCAACAGCGCGTTGCGTGGGCGCGAAAGCTCGCCTTCCAAGATTTCACGCTTCAATTCTAAGCCTACCACAAAAAAGAACATCGACATCAAGCCATCATTTATCCAATACAAAAGCGGCTTGCTCAATTTAAAAGCCCCAATGCCAATGGTAAATTTGGTCTGCCAAAGTAAAGCAAATGTTTCAGATAAAAAACTATTTGCGATAAGCAAGGACAGCAAGGCACTGATAAAAAGCACAATGCCACTAGCCGAAGAGCTATTGATAAACTGTTTTATCGGATTCGTAACCCGACCCACAGCAGGGAAGGAAGCGTTCATGAAAACAAGGGTTTAGGTAGAAAGAAAATGTCAGGAGTAGAGCGCAGTCTTAAAAGTAAAACTTTTTAAAAAGAAAAGTAGTGCGTATTTTTTGGATAGTGTTGCTATCAAAACAAAGGAGAGCAAAAAATGTTTTCTTAAAAAAGTATAAAAAAGTGCCACCGCAAAAAGCCCAAACTACTTTGTATTTAGGCTTTCAGTGTAGATTTTGATGCTTATTATTGAATACTGATAAGAGATTGCTACGAAAGTTTGAAAATAAATTTCAAATAGCTTTTACTTTTTACAATACTGCCCCTATTCCCAACAAAAGGGCAAAAAATAGCGTGCTAAGTGCCAACTTTTTAAGCAAGGGGTCTAAATTTTGTGGTTCGGCGGCTTTGCCAACTGCTATGAGATTGAAAATGAAAAAAGGAAAAGCCAATAGAAAAAGCCACTGCGTCCATTTTTGCGCTTCGAATAGGGCAAAAATAAGGGTGCTGCCCATGCCTGCTATCAAAATGACGTAGTGATAAATCTTACCATTTTCATAGCCCAAGCGGACAGGAATAGACCGCTTGCCTGCTTTTTGGTCGGACTCTATATCGCGCAAATTGTTTAGATTCAGCACGCCAACGGCAAAAAGCCCCAAACTAAGGGCAGGAAGCAAAAGGTTTGGAATAAATTTTCCTACTAATAAAAAATTTGTACCACAAACGCCTACAATTCCGAAAAAAAACAAAACCGAAATGTCGCCTAAGCCATAGTAGCCATAAGGCAAACTGCCTGCGGTGTAGGTAATGGCGGCGGCAATCGCAAAAATGCCCAAGACTAAAAACAAGACCAAGGCTTCCCAACCCCAACGGTATGCCGAAAAGAGGAGCAAACTTAGACCCGTAAAAAAGGATAAGGCGGCGAACAACCAAACGGCGCGTTTCATTTGTGCCGAAGAAATCAGCCCCTGCTGCACAGCCCTTTTAGGACCTTTGCGCTCGCTGCTATCTGCGCCGTGAATACTATCGCCATAGTCGTTTGCAAAATTGGAAAGCACCTGCAAAAAAATCGCCGTCAGGATAATAAGCACGAAGGGCAAGACCTCGAAAGCGGGGTCGGGCATTGCCAGTAAGCCGCCTGCCAAGATAGAGGAAAGCGCAAGAGGGAGCGTCCGCAAACGTGCTGCCGCTACCCAATGTTGTAGAGATGGTTTCAAAGTGATTCTGAAAAATAAGGCAAATGATACAAAATGATTCAAAACAAAACGCTATTTTTAGACTCTGTGCATCAGGCGCACGATGGAGGATTTATCCAGACGGTACTCTTCCATTGTCAGCATCAGAATTTCGAAAGATGTTTCGTATTCGTCTGCAATCACTTCGTCTGCACCTGCTTTGATAAGTTCCTCCGTTTCTTCTTGTAATTGCGTCCTGCCGACAATCAAAATGTCCTTGTTTTCGCCTCTAATTTTTTGCACCACAAGTTTATTTTGCTCCAAATCTACCCCTGTTAGGGCAACTACTCGCGCCTTTTTGATATTGACGTATTCCAAAACTTCGGTATTAGAGGCATCTCCATAGACAACGTGATGGTCTTTATCGTCTAAGGCTACCTGTGCGCTCGATTCTACGATAACATATTGCAAGCCCGTCTGTTTTGCGCCTTCTGCCAATCTGCGCCCCACGATACCAAATCCGACAATGACCAGATGGTCGTTGTATTTCTTTTCCTCACCTGCCAAAAGAGCTAAGGCTTTTGAATTGTTGGCAATGAGTTTTTTGCGCCAAGATTCGGGAAGCGGTGTTTTGAGTAGGATAAAATTGGTAATGGCGCGTGAATATTTGAGCAAAATCGGGGTGAGTATCATCGTGATGATGGCTACGGCTAAAAAGTATTGATAGACCTCGATGGGTAGAATCCCCATATCCATGCCCTGTTTTGCCAATACCAAAGAAAATTCGCCCACCTGACAAACGGCAAAAGCTACCATCAAGATTGTTTTGAAAGGAACGCCCAAAATGCCTGCTGCCAAGCCGCCAATAAGTGCCTTTACTACCAAGACAATCGCCGTTAGTATTAAAATTTCTACCCACTGCTCCATAAGAAAGCTCAAATCTAAGAGCATGCCCACCGAAATAAAGAAGATGCTCGTGAAAATTTCTTTGAAAGGTAGGATATAACCTGCTGCCTCATGGCTATACTTCGATTCGGAAATGATAAGACCTGCCAAAAAAGCACCCAAAGCCAAAGAAAGACCTGCCACAGAGGTAATCGCACCAATGGCAAAGCACATCACCAGCGTAAAGGTGATAAAAAGTTCCTTGCTTTTGGTCTTGACTACCAATTTGAAAATGCGCGGCACAATAAATTTCGTCGCTACCACTAAAAAGAGTAAGACCAGAGCCAATTTCCAACCCAAATCAAAAAGGTCTGCGCCCAAATTTTCCGTACTGCCGATAAGAATAGGGATAGAAAGCATCATGGGTACAACGGCAATATCCTGAAAGATAAGGATTGCTAAAATTATCTGACCATACGCCGTTCCTACCTCGCCTGTTATTTGCATTAATTTTAAGACAATCGCGGTACTACTTAAAGCAAAGAGATAGCCGATAAAAATCGCAATCGGCAAGTAATCATAGCTATAATAGTAGGCTAAGGCGGTAAAGACGGCTATGGTGAGAAAGACTTGTATCGAGCCGCCAAAAAAGACTGCCTTCCATATTTTCATCAGTTTGCCCAAAGAAAACTCTATGCCGATGGAAAAAAGAAGCAAAATCACCCCTATTTCTGCCAACATCTCTACGTCATGGTCGGCTTTAATCAGACTAAAACCATGAGGACCTACGATAACGCCGCTTATCAGAAAGCCGATAATGGTAGGCAATTTAAGGTAGTGCAGCACAATGATAACCAAGATAGAAACCCCTAAGACGACGGTGAGGTCTAAAAGTAAAGGCATTTGTACAGATAGGAGCATAGGCAGGGCGTTTTTTCAGATGGTTTAATAGGGTAAGAATAGAAAAAGTGTAAGCATTGAAACAGTCCCCTATTTCAACGAAAAAAAAGGAAAAGGTATTGTTAGGGCAAGATAAAGTCTTGACAAAGTTTTGATAAAGAAATTATCGCCACAAGTGCAGGCAAGTCATGTTTTTATTGAGGTTGTAGGGCGGCAGTATTATTTTCTGGTAGGTTGTATTTTTTCTGATACCCCTCTATTGCCCAACGGAGCGTTTCTGGAAAGGGGGTGAAGGAAAAGCCCAATTTTTCTATTTTTTTGCTGCTATAAGCGTGCATTTTTCGCGTATTGCGCACCAAATCGGCAGTAATGCGCGGTTCTTGCCCCGTAAAAAAGCTACGCACTGCTTCAAATCGCCATGCCAAACTGCCCAACAAGGGCGTAAGCGCACGTGAAGGCGCACGCTTGCCAAAGCCCAACGATAAGGCTGATAGCAATTCCGAATAAGGCAGATGCGCCCCATTGAGGATAAAACGCTCGCCCTCTATCGAACTTTCCAAAAGAAAAGCCACTGCACGCGCAACGTCGCGCACATCGACACAATTTGCGTACCCTTCGGGATAAAAACGCTTCTGCTCATAGACGTACTTAAAAATAGAACTGCTACTTTTTTCCCAATCGCCCACTCCCAACACAAAAGAGGGATTGACTATCACGACTGAAAGCCCTTCGGCTGCGGCACGCCACACTTCGCGCTCGGCAAAGTGCTTGCTTGTGGCATAACTTGTATGATAAACGCCATTGTCCCAGGTTTGTTTCTCATCTACTTGCAAAATCGCCCGCTTTTCCCCAGCAAGTGGCGTATAGCCCAAGGCGGCTACCGAACTGATAAAGCAAAACTTTTTGGGGGGGTAGGCTAAGGCTACGTGCAGCAGGTGGCGCGTTCCCTCTATATTGGTCTTCAACATCTGTTTTTGCCGCTTGGGAGCAAAACTGACCATCGCCGCCGCATGAATGACATAATCGATGCCTGCTTCAAAGAGCGATTCCAAGAAGACAATATCGTGCAAATCGCCCTCTGCCCAATCTATTTGATGGGCAATATCGGCAACCAAACTCATATCACTATCGGCGCGACGCAGACCCAAAGGGCGAAAACCCTTTTCTACTAAAAGACGAGCGCAGTAGCTGCCCACTAAGCCTGTCGTTCCCGTAATCAAATAACGCATACTAAAAGGGCTTTTCTGAAAATCGCTGATTGAAAAAACACAGACCAGAGGCACGAACACAGACGCACCTCCTACCTCAAAAGGCTTTCCGCTCGCCCCTATACGGCTCAAACAAAAAGGGAAAAGCCTGATTTGTGTGGGTAAAAATACGCTTTATT
The DNA here is from genome assembly GCF_000422585.1 of Hugenholtzia roseola DSM 9546. Taxonomy (NCBI): domain Bacteria; kingdom Pseudomonadati; phylum Bacteroidota; class Cytophagia; order Cytophagales; family Bernardetiaceae; genus Hugenholtzia; species Hugenholtzia roseola. The sequence goes on along the minus strand of NZ_KE383884.1, from coordinate 155,528 downwards.
TTCGTTTTTTCCGCCTTTGGTCGATACTTTTTCCACTTTTCTCGCTTTTTTTTGGTTTTTGGTAGAAAAAAATCCCCTTTGATAGTATGCGTATTGTTTTTTGTGCTATCTTTGCCCTTGTTAGTAGTGATTCTATTTTTAATGATAGCAATGCTATTGTCTGACTTTGTTATACATTTAGCTTCCAACCAGTCTATCGATGTTTCATTTTTTTGTTCTGCTTAAGTTTCAATGGACATAAAAAAAACCCCGCTTCATTTGAAGTGGGGCTTTTTGTTGGTACGAGTTCGAGGATAAAATCTTATTCAAACATAGGAATTAGCCCATGTTACAATCGCATTTTTCTAAACAGGTGAAAAGGTTGAGGATATTGCGCTCTTTGATGCTGTAATAAATGTTTTTTCCTTCTCTTTGACAACTTAAAATACCTTTGAGCTTCATATTCGAGAGGTGGTGCGAGGTTAGGGATTGCTCTATTTGCAATTTTTCACACAATTCACTTACCGAAAGGCGGTCGTCTATTTCCAATAATTTGATGATAGCCAAGCGGACGGGGTGCGCCACCGTTTTAAGAATAAAAGCCGCTTTTTCTAATTTTTCCACATCAATATCTGCGAGTAGGGGAGTTTCTGTCAGGGTTTGGTCTTTCATAGGAAAATGATTAAAGGATAGTCTAAGGAATGGTCTTTGGAAAGAAAAATAGCAACAAGGTGCAAAAAGAAAGCACCGCAGCAGCAGCGAAGGGCTTTCCCAACTAAACAACCTAACGGCAAAAAGCCCTAAAAGGTTAGTCATTTTTTAACCTTTTGTAGGAGATGTTGTGCCTTTCTTGTATTGCCAAGGGCAGTGTTTGCAGCCACTTTTGCAGCAGTAGCCGCGTTTGAGATGGTACTGTTCGGTGAAGACCATTAACCCCTCCTGATTGAAGTAATAGTCGTCTTTGGTGAGCTTGGGTAGGGGTTTTTCGTTCATAAACATTCAAATTGGGAAGGTTAGCCTTTGGGCAGCACAATGCCGTGCAAGGCAATTTTCTGAATCGGATTTTGGGGGTCATTGCTCAAAACGGAGATAACCTTGTGCTGTTTGCCTACCTTATTTTGGCTCTCGAAGCGCACCTTGATTTGAGAACGCCCCTGTGGAGGCAGCGGATTTTTGTCCCACTCTACCAGCGTGCAGCCGCAAGTCGTCCTGATTTCGGCAACTAAAAGCGGTTTTTCGCCCTGATTGACATAGGTGAAAGTGCGAACAAGGCTCTCGCCCTCTGTAATGGTTTCAAAATCTTGTTCGGGGGTTTCGAAAACTAAGGTCTGTGCCTCTGCCGCCGAAAAGGGCAAGCCCAAAAGAAGGAGCAGCAGCATCTTCCGACCCAAAAATCCTAAAAAGCCCAAGAAATAGGGAAAGGTAATACGATTGGTTTGCATATTCGCGAAGTTTTTAGAAAGCAAGTATCTAAATTTACTTAAAAACGCAGAGAAGCCTTTTTTGTTGCTTATCTTTGTCGGTTCAATCCGCTTGGGCGTTCTGCTGCAAAATTTTTGCACCCCCGAATCCCCATTCTTCCTCTTTTCCAGACTCTTTCATTTCTTCTTTCCGCTTTTTGGCATGCAAATTTACCGTCGGCTTTTTGCCTATACGCGCCCTTACCGCTACTATGTGCCGCCTTATGTCTTGGCTGCCATGCTAAGTGTTATTTTTGGGGCTACCAATTTTACCCTCATCATTCCCCTGCTCAATATCCTCTTTGATGCTGAAAGTATCCAAAAACTGCCCGAAGCACCCGTTTTTCGCCTCGATTTGAACTTTATCAAAGAAAGTTTTAATTATCATTTTATCCAAATTGTGCTACAAAAAGGCAAAATGGAAGCCCTCTATTTTGTCTGTGGCGTGCTGATGGTGTCGGTGTTTTGCTCGAATGTCTTTCGCTTTATGGCTGCTTCTATCATCAATAGGACGCGCCTTTTGGGGCTTACGCGCCTGCAAAGGGCAATTTTTAGAAACTTATTAGCGCAGCCTGCCTCCTATTTCACTGATGCCCGCAAGGGCGATTTGATGTCGCGCCTTTCCAACGACGTGCGCGAGGTAGAAAGTGCGCTCTACAACGAACTCAAAACGCTCTTTATCGCGCCCTTCGAAGCCCTTGTTTTTTTCAGTATCCTGATTTTTATTTCGTGGGAACTCACCCTTTTTGCCCTTTTGGTGCTGCCTATTGCAGGAGCTACTATCGGGATTATTAGCAAAAACTTGCGCAAGTATGGCAAAAGCAACCAAGAAAAACTTGCCATGCTGCTCAATCAGATGGACGAAGCCATTTCGGGAATTAAAATCATACAAGCCTTCCAAGCCGAGCAATTTATCATTGCCCAATTTGAAAATGAAAATGAAAAATACCGCCGTTTCAATCTCAAAGCCAACAACTTATTAGACCTTTCCAACCCACTTTCCGAATTTTTGGGAATCCTCACCGTTTCGGGCATCATTATTTTTGGCAGCAGCCTTATTTTTAGTGGTGGAAATGGGCTTGAGGCGGCAGATTTTATCGCCTATGTCGCTGTTTTTTCGCAAATTATACCGCCCCTGAAATCTTTTGCCCTTTCCTTTGCGCGTTTGCAAAAGGCTAAGTCGGCAGCGCAGCGCGTTTTGGAAATTATAGATTTGAGAAGTCCGATTGTAGATGCGCCGCAGGCACAGCCTTTGAAGGCTTTCGAAAAAGAAATCGTTTTCGAAAATGTATCTTTTGCCTATAATGAAAAAGAAGTTTTAAAAAATATCAATCTGACCATCAAAAAAGGGCAAACTGTAGCCTTAGTAGGAGCTTCGGGCGGAGGAAAATCTACGTTGGCAGACCTACTTCCGCGCTTTTTAGAGCCACTTTCAGGTAGGATTCTCATTGACGGGCAAGATTTGAGAGACTATCAAATTCAGTCTTTGCGCGAAAAAATTGGTATCGTAACCCAAGAAGCTATCCTTTTTAATGCTTCGGCTGCCCAAAACATTGCCTTAGGGCTTGAAAATATTTCGCAGCAGGAAATAGAAAAAGCCGCTCAAATTGCGTATGCGCACGATTTTATCGCTGAAAAAGGCTACCAAACGCCTTTGGGTGAGCGGGGCGGCAAACTTTCGGGCGGGCAAAAGCAAAGGCTTAGTATTGCGCGTGCCGTCTTGAAAAAGCCGCAAATCTTGATTTTAGATGAGGCTACCTCGGCACTCGATTCCGCCTCCGAACAGTTTGTGCAGAAAGCCTTAGAAAATTTGATGCAGGGCAGAACCGCCCTTGTCATTGCGCACCGCCTTAGCACTATTCAAAACGCCGATAAAATTGTAGTTTTGCATCAGGGCAGTATCGTAGAAGAGGGCGACCACCAAACCTTAATCGCCAAAAATGGTTATTACGCAAAACTGACCCAGATGCAACAGCTATAGCCCTTTCTCTCATTTCTTTCTTCAAAACTTTACTTCAAAAAATCTTCAAAACCCTATGTACACAGGCTTATTACACACACACCGCTTAGTCGTTACGATTTTCCTACTGATTTATGTCATCAAATTGGGCATGATGCTTTTCTACCCCACAGGATTGGAGCGTTTGCGCGAAAGCAAAGTCGCACGCATTGCCGAAATGGTAGTGAGCGTACTCTTTTTAGCAACAGGTATCGGACTTTGGACACAAACGGCTACCCCTATGGCAAACCTGCTCTTAGTCAAAGTTGCCCTTGTCTTTGCCTCCATTCCTTTGGCGGTTATTGGTTTTAAAAAGGGCAACAAAGTCTTGGCTTCGCTTTCTGTGGTGCTGATTTTGGCAAGTTATGGCTTGGGCGAAATGAACAAAGCACAAAAGGGAAAGGTTATGATTGAGGCTTCTGTTCAGTCGGGCAAAGAAATATACGCCTCCGCAGGTTGCGTGGCTTGTCATGGCGACGACGGCGCATTGGGGCTTTCGGGTGCAAAGAGTTTGCAAGCCTCTACCCTTACCACTGCCGAAATCGAAAACATCATCAGAAATGGCAAAAACGCCATGCCTGCCTATAAAACCCTGACGGACGCACAGGTAAAAGCCTTAGTAGAACACGTAGAAAGTTTGAGAAAATAACAATCTTTCACACTGAAATTTCCTACTAAAACTTTCGCGTTTTGGTAGGAAAAGCCTTCTTACAAACGCCGTTACAATAGCCTATCGCCTCTTCCTGATGTGGCGCAGATAGGGGCAGGCTACAAAAACTCTAACTCTTTGTATCAATTTATATCTTCAAAAAAATGGCAATTATTGGTCTTTTTTATGGTTCGGATACAGGCAATACTGAAAATATTGCGCTGCAAATCCGCGATATGCTCGGCGAAGAAAACGTCGATGTCTTCAATTTTGGCGAACACCCTGCCGAGGCGGTTGTACCTTACGATTTTATCTTCTTTGGCGCACCTACTTGGTATGATGGCGAACTGCAAAGCGATTGGGAAGAAATTTTACCCAAATTTCACGACATAGATTTTAGTGGCAAAAAGGTAGCTATCTTCGGCTTGGGCGACCAATGGGGGTACGGTGAATGGTTCTGTGATGCTATTGGTATGATTGCCGAAGTGGTAGAAAAGCAGGGCGGAACGATTGTCGGACATTGGGACACCAAAGGCTATGACTATGAAAAGTCCAAAGGCGAGCGCGACGGCAAATTTTTGGGAGTCGCCATAGATGAAGACAATCAGCCCGAACTGACCCAAGAGCGGCTTGCCAAGTGGATTCCGCAGGTCTTAGCCGAATTTGGCATGGAGGTAGAATCCTAAAATCGCCATCAGTAGCGCGAAGCTCTAACTTCGCAACTTTCGGCGGTAGAGTGTGGTTCAATTTTGCTTGTTTTCAAATTGCACAGAAAATAAAAATGTTTTTTTCTCATTTTAGGTTTGAAAAAAGCGTTTTATTTCAATCAAACTTAGGACAAGGCACTGCCTTGTCCCTACAAAAACAACCGATTTATCAGAACTTAACCTGAATAGGTTTTGGGGTGAAGTGCGTTCAACGTTTTCGCCTTTGTAACAACGCCTTTTAAGGTCTTGTCGTTTTGAAAATAGGCAAAAAAATAGCCCTAAGTTGGAAACTGCTACTGTCTGCCTTATTTGGGGACAATAACTTGTTTTTCAACTTAGGTCTGATTTAGGAAGTTTTTGTAGGCAGGCTCTAATTTAAAGGGTCTTTAAACCCTTTTCAAACCTACCTCAAAAAAGGAAATGCCTCTCAAATTAGGCTTCCATTGCTTCTTGCTGCATTTTCTGACGATAAGAAGCGCGGATAACTTCATTGCGGCGTGCCACAGAAGGTTTTTCGAAGTAAGTGCGACCGCGATATTCGCGCAAAACGCCTGCCTTCTCAAATTTTTTCTTGAAGCGTTTGAGGGCTTTGTCGATAGATTCGTTTTCTTTTACGTTGATAGAAACCATACGAGATTTGCAAAAGGTGAGGGTAAGAATTGATTTAGAACAGCAAAGATACAACTTTTTTGCAAAAGCGCAAAAAGTTGGCAGGGTAGAAAGGCTATTTTTTCGCAGTTTTCACAGGGAAAAATGGCGAGCAGAAAGGCAGAGAGAAGTAAAACACAAGCCTTCCTACCCAATAAAACACTACTTCGCAGCAGTTTTTGCTTCCTGCCAAAGCTCCCAAGTAAAGAGTTTTTTGATGTGATAGACTTTGAGGGTTTCTTGCTTTTTTTCGTCATTGTCGAAAGTAAGAATGGCTTTATAGATGCCTTCTTCTACCTGCGAAAGCTCGACGTTGGTAACCTCTGACTTATTGAGTAGCGGATTGATGCGTAAAATCAAGCCTTTTTTGATGTTTTCGGGGTCTTTTTTGGGATACCAAAGCAGGTTTAGGTCGGTATAAACGACAAAATCGCCGACTTTACTTTGATTTGCCAAGACTTCAAGTTCGCCTTCGGAGGTAAATTTGATGTTCTTGACCTCTACTGCCGATTTGAGCTGCGCCGAAAGCATCATCGGAACGGCAATGCGTGCCGTTTCCAAGTCGGTAGGAACGCGCCAGCCGTCCATAACGGAAAGGGTAATCGGAAATTCTTTTTCACTTTTGGTAAAAACAGTGCCTTTGTAGATGGCTGTTTTGCCTTCTTCCTTCAAAGCCAGCCTTTCTACGCCATTTCCAAACCATTCGCGCAAGAAATATTTGCCATAGACCTGCATGTCTTCTACGGTATTTTTGGGAATTAAGCCGCGCTGCAAGTCGGCTTGAAACGCCATTTGGTCGTTTTCTTCGAAGGTAATTTTGCCCTCATAGCGCGATTGCTCTGCTTTTTCTATCAAAATTTCCTTCGGGGTAGTAGAAAGTCTTTCGGCGACATAGCGTTTGAAGGTGGATTCTACCGTTTCTACCCAGATAGGTTTGAGCCAGCCTGCATTATCTCTGCCTGCGCGTACAAAAAGTTCGCCTGCCGCGCCTTCTTCAAAGGCGATACTTCCCATAAAGACGGTTTCCTCGTCGGGAATGTTGTCGAAAGATTTGGCGTTGGCAGCCGAAGTGGGCAGGTGAAACTTGCTTTTTACCTCTTTGTAGGCATAAGGTTTGAGTGCTACGCCCTTGACGGTAACGGTTTTGCGTGGTGCTTCCTTTTGTTTGTTCTTTTTGTCTTTCTTTTTAAAGCGATTTGGGTCTTCGTTGTAGGCTTTTGAGGCTTCTATTTGCACCAAACGCGAAAGACGGGCTTCGGCTTTGCCAAGTTTGGCTTCTTTTACAAAGGTAAAACGCTTGTCGGGCGTGGTTAGGATAAGGGTATCGTTGTAACATTTGTAGTTGAAGGTTTCGGAAAGCGAAAGCCATTCGGTTTTGAGTTCGCCTTTGTCGGCGTTGGCAGAAAAACTGCGTTCTTTTTGGTTGTCGAAAATCATCTTTTCGCCATCAAAAAGCAGCGTTTGCGGCTCTAAGGTATTGACTTCAAACCACCAGCCTTTTAGCCGTTCATCTTTCGAGGAGCAGGCAGTTAGGAAAAGCAACGCTAGTAGCACAAAGGCAATTTGGAGCATACGGGTAGGAAGCGGTTTTTTTGTCTTGATAAATAAGGTTTGCATACAAAGTTTTGTATCGTAATAGGGTGAGATATTGTATAATAATTTGGGTATAAAAAATCGTTTTTATGCTCAGGGCATCGAAGGTGATGCAAATCAAGGGGCAAAATTAGGAGTTTTTTCCTTGTGGGGCTAATTCTGCCGCTTTTATTTTCATAGTGGAAGGCTTAAAAAAGTAGAAAGGCAGCACAAAAAGGCGATTTTTGTCAAATTTGCCTGCCTGAAAAGCCTCTGCCTTATTTTTTCCCTTGTCAAAAATTTGCAAAGTAGCGGACTTCTCTCTATCTTTGCAGTCCTAAATGGGAAAGGCAAGCCCTTACGACTTGTCGCTGCCCTTTCCTTTGTAGTATGCTCTTGTAAGATGCTATCTTGGCACTATGCTATCTCGAATGCAGCCCTCGCTACAAGCGTCGCACTTATCCTCTGCCTGTTCTTTTCCGTTGTAAAAACAGTTGAAGCGCGTTTTGTGGAGCAGATTTGGCTCTCTTTCCTCAATTTTATACGAGTTCATAGGGCTTCTGTGCCATTAAGATAGTGTTTGCCTTTGCATCTGCACCCTAAAAAGCGATTGCCTTTTTCAGAAGCAGATGCCACTTGCTTTCGAAATCATCTCCTCAACTCATTTCAAACGTCTTTTTTACACATGGCAAATCATAAATCCGCCCTCAAACGTATTCGCTCTAACGAGGCAAAACGCCTTCGCAATCGTTACCAGCTCAAAACAACGCGCACATTCTTGAAACGCCTTCGCAATACCAGCGAGGTAGCCGAAGCAGAGGCACTTTTTCCAAAGGTAGCCGGCATGTTGGATAAGTTGGCGAAAAGAAACATTATTCACAAAAATAATGCGTCTAACAAAAAGTCTAAATTGGCAAAGCACATCAATAAATTGAAGCAAGCCTAATTTTCGCGCCTTTTTTAAAGGCAAAAGATAAAAGCCATTGCAAAGCACATGCCTTGCGATGGCTTTTTTGTGTTAGGGACAATGATAATCGCTATCTTTGGGCGTTGTTGCAGCAGTCAGAAGGTCAAAAATAAGGTTTTGTGTTTCGAGCAAACCTCCTGCACTCCCACCTTGCCCCAGTGATGTTAAATTCTAAAAATTAGATGCAAATGTAGGGACAAGGCATTGCCTTGTCCGCAGTGAGATTGAAATAAAAAGGTTTTCAGACCCAAAAATAGGGTTCTGTTCAAATTTTATTTCGTTTCTAATTTCACAAAACAAGTCCTTTCATAGAACTTAACATTACTGCCCTTCGGGGAGGGATTTGGGGGCGGGTGCATTTAAGGCTTTTATCGTTGCAACAACATCTATTCTTTGCAAAAAGCCCAGAAAAAAGCTAAAAAAAAGAAGTCTAAAAAAGAAAGCCACATGCTCCGTTCCTTGCTTAGTCGCCCCTTAGCCGCCTATGTAGTGGCACAACAAAATAAGTGGATTGCCCATTCCGAAGCTCTGCAAGCCCAATGGCTGTTCAGATTGCTCAAAGAGGCTGCCCATACGCAGTTTGGGAAAGACCATTTTTTTAACGATTTATTGCACCTTCCTGCCAATCAAAGATACGAGGCTTTTAAAAAAGCCGTTCCCATTGTGGATTACGAAGGACTCAAACCCTACATCGAGCGCATCTTGAAAGGTGAAAAGGACGTGCTTTGGAGAGGAAAGCCTGCCTATTTTGCCAAAACTTCGGGTACTACTTCGGGTACAAAATACATTCCCCTGACGCGCGACTCGATTCCCAACCACATCAATTCGGCGCGAAATGCCCTTCTGACCTACATTCATAAAAGCAAAAAGGCTACTTTTTTAGATAAAAGTCTTATCTTTCTTTCGGGAAGTCCGATTTTGGAGCAAAAGGCGGGGATTCATACGGGCAGGCTTTCGGGCATTGTCAATCATCACGTACCTGCCTACCTTCGCAGCAATCAAAAACCAAGCTACGCCACTAATTGCATCGAGGATTGGGAGCAAAAATTGGAGCGCATCATAGAAGAAACCTTGCAAGCCGACATGTCGCTGATTTCGGGTATTCCGCCTTGGGTGCAGATGTATTTTGATAGGTTGCAAGCGCGAAGTGGCGGCAAAACCATTAGCGAAATTTTCCCCAACTTTTCGCTTTTTGTCTATGGAGGGGTCAATTTCGAACCCTATCGCGCCAAATTGTTCGATTCCATTGGGAAAAAAATAGATAGCATCGAGACTTTTCCTGCCTCCGAAGGCTTTTTTGCGTATCAAGATGAGCAGCAGGATAATAGTTTGTTGCTTTTGCTAAATAGTGGGATATTTTTTGAGTTTATTCCTGCCGAACAATATCATGACCCCAACCCTCCGCGTTTGAGTATTTCGGAAGTGGAATTAAACCAAAATTACGCCCTTATCATCAATAGCAATGCAGGACTTTGGGGTTATAGTATTGGCGATATGGTGCGTTTTGTGTCTAAAAAGCCCTATAAAATTTTGTTTGCAGGCAGAATTAAACACTACATTTCGGCTTTTGGCGAACACGTCATTGGCAAAGAGGTAGAAACGGCGATGCGTCTGGCGATGGAAAAACACAGCGAGGTGCGCATCAGGGAGTTTAGCGTTGCGCCGCAGGTTACGCCGCCCGAAGGGGGCTTGCCCTATCACGAGTGGTGGGTTGCTTTCGAATCTAAACCTGCTGATTTAGAGGCTTTTAGCAAAGATTTAGACCAAGCCCTGCAAAGTCAAAATAGTTATTATTACGATTTGATAAAAGGCTCTATCTTGCGTACTGCCCAAGTTCGCGCCCTGCCTGCCGAAGGTTTCGAACTTTATATGAAAAGTATCGGAAAATTAGGAGGACAAAATAAAGTTCCGCGCCTAACCAACGACAGACAGATGGCAGACCAATTACAAAAGTTGTTTTTTTAAAAAATGACGACTGAAAAGGGCTTTACCGCCCCTTTGCTGGTTTTCTCTTGTATGATTTACTATAAAAAAACGTACTTTTGCAGGGGCAACTTGCGTCCTATCCACTTTCCTATCCGCTTTTTCCAACCCTCATCTACCCGTTTTCCCCTCTTTCGCATGGAGTTTATTCAAAAATTTATAGACATTGTCTTACATTTAGACAAATATCTAACTGAAATTACTTCCCAATACGGGACTTGGACATACCTTATCTTGTTTGGCATCATCTTCTTGGAAACAGGGGTCGTGGTCTTGCCTTTTCTGCCCGGCGACTCGCTTCTTTTTGCAGTGGGTTCTTTGGCTGCCAATCCTGCCAGCGGGCTTAATGTTTGGCTTTTGGCGGCTCTGCTGTTTGTAGCGGCGGTCTTGGGCGATACCCTCAACTATCATATCGGCAAATATTTAGGCGATAGAGTTTTTAGTTTAAATATTCGTTTTATCAAAAAAGAATACCTTTTAAAAACACAGGCTTTTTATGAAAAACATGGCGGCAAGACCATCATCATTGCGCGTTTTATTCCCATTATCCGCACTTTCGCGCCCTTTGTGGCAGGGGTAGGCACGATGTCTTATCGCCAATTTTTGCTCTACAATGTCGTGGGAGCTTTTGTATGGATAGGCTCTTTGCTCTTTGCAGGCTACCTCTTTGGTACGCACCCTTTTGTGCAGAAAAACTTTTCTTCGGTCATTGTCGCTATTATTATCATCTCAATCCTGCCTGCTATCTTCGAGTTTTTGAAAGCCAAATTAAGAAAAAACGCCTGATTATCAGTTTATTATACCCTAAAAAAGAAAATCGCCTTTCTTAGGAATCTCTTTTTTTCAAAAAAAATAGAAACCCATGCAACGCTTTTTTGCTCGCTTGGGTCTTAAAAGAGTAGGCACTGCAAAACTTACAAGGGTAAGACTCGCGTAGCTTTTAAATGCCTACCAAAATAAACTTAACGACTCAATAACTGACCCAAAGGCAACGCTTTATCAGTTCGTTTTTTAATTCATTTTAAATTTCGCCTTGATAAAAAGCAAACCTTTTCAAAAACGTGCTTACTCGTTTTTCTGCCTTGCGATTGGCAAGCAGGAAATTCTTTCCAACTTACAACTTTTAGAAAGTGCAACCCACTTTCTGCCCTATTGATAGAAAAACAAATAACGCTCGAAAGAGAAAAAAACTTCGCTTTCCAAAATAAAGGCTTGCCAAAGGGTGAGCCTTTTGAGAAAGCACCCTTAAAGTCGTTTTGCCAAAAGCAGGGCGCAACTTTGTTAGTGAGTAGAAGGAGATGTTACCGCCTATGGCGGTATTATCTTTTTTAGGGCGGCGCGTTTTTAGAAAGCCGCAAGACTCGAAGTAGAAAAACTCGAAGTAGAAAAATTAGAAATGAAATAAAGTTTAAAACAAAGACTTGTAAATAAACTTCGTAAAAACAATTTTTTGAAAACTAATCATAAAAAATACAGTCCTCCTGTGCGCGTGTAACCGCTACATACAAGATATTGATTTCTTCCTTGATTTTTTCTTGTGTTTTTAAATCTAACTTATTTTCTTTTTTTAAAGTCAAAATTTGTCCTTTGTTAATAAAATCAGCCGTCAGATGTACGCGCCTATACTCATTGCCTTTGGCTCGGTGAGCGGTGGCAAAGACCATCTCCGCCCATTTTTTTTCTTCTACTTTTAGATGATTTTCTTGTAATTTTTTGAGTAAAAAGGGCAATTCGTTTCCATATTTTCGTACAATTTCTAATAAAAATTTGAGTTGTTTTTCATCTGTGCAGTTTGCATAATGGCTCAATTCTTCAAAAGAACGCATCTGTCGGATAATAGGGTCTTGAATCGCCTTTAAATTGTTTTGCCTTAATTGTAATAAGTCCAAGATGGACGCGCCATTTTCGATGTAGGTATAAGAAGCCAAATCGCCTTCAAAATGGTAGCGATTGATGCTTTTTTTGTGGAAAATTTCAGAAATGGCGCGTTCTAAAAGTTCCAAATTCGTGCGAGCTATTAAGGCATCGGGTTGTGTGCTGTTTATCGCTTGCGGTGCGCCTTGAAAGTTTTTACTTTCAAAGTTTGGGTTTCCTATTTTTTTCCAATTTATAATCTCTTGTGCTTTTTCTGCAATTTTGGTATTAAATCTAAAACTTTCTGTAAGAAATTTTCGCTCAAAAGGGCTATCTTGCAGGGCGTTGATGGCATTTCGCCAACTATAAATTTGCTGATTTGAATCGCCCACTAAAATTTTTTTCGCCTTTTGTCTGAAAAAAATATCGAGCATGACAGGCGAGGCATCTTGTCCTTCGTCAAATAAGATATAATCAAAGTTTAAGATAGGATTTGAAAGTTGGTATTTTTTTAAATAAAAATCATGCGTTAGGGGTAATTTCCCCTGCTCCTGAAACGCCAAAATCAGACGCGCTTGTCTTAGGATTTGCGCCTCATATTTACAAACAAAATCAAAGGAATTTCTTTCGCTAAGTCCTTCTAAATAAGGCACTTCTGCTACTTTTTTTTCTTGGCTATGACAAAATGCAGTTGCCCATTGCAGGGCATGATACACGCTGGCATGGTTTTTTGTGTCCAAGGCCGCTTTTAGCTGCCAAAGCGGAAGTGCTGCCACCAAAGGCTGTGCAAATTGTTTTTTCATCAGTCGGTACGCCAAAGCATGTGCGGTTTCTACCCACACATTGTGCAGATTTTTTCGCGCCACCCGCATCTGCGCCTCCTCTTTTGTGATTTTATTGAAAGCCAAATACAAAATTAGACTTTCGGGCGGACGGCTGGCGGCATATTCGAGTAGGGTTGTGGTTTTGCCTGCGCCTGCGGCAGCCTCGATGGTTAGGTCTTGGTCAGTGGCTAAGATGGCTTGCTGCTCGGCGGTAAGTTGCATGTGAAATTTATTTTTATGAATTTTGAGATTGATTTTTTAAAAATAAACATCAGAACTTTAAAATTTCTACCCGCTGGGCTGCCCATTCTAAAAAAGCCTGATAAAACTTTCCTTGTTTTAATAAGTCTAAATTTCCTATCAAAATTAGTTGTTCTCTGCAACGGCTAAGGGCTACATTCAACTTTTTATCCACTGTTTGGCTTTGATTAAAAGCCTGCAAAAAACGCATCTGGGCGGGATAGTTCGTCGCCATAGAAAGGATAATAATATCGCGCTCGCTGCCCTGATAGCGTTCTACGGTATCTATGCTTACTTTTTGGCGCAATTCTTCGTCTAAATGTTTGTAGATTTCCGCAATTTGTGCGCGATAGGGCGTAATTACGCCTACCGTTTCTGCCTGAAAATGAGGCGTGTTTTCATATTTTTTTCTAATTAAGTTTAAAATTTTGACTACGATTTCGGCTTCTTTTTGGTGAAATTTCATATTGCGCTCTGTGGGAACATCAATCAAAAGTAGCCTTTTGGTTACTAATTTTTCTTGTATTTTCTGATAAAAAGTTTTTTCTTTTTCCGAAACTTCTATGCTATCTTGGAGTAGCGTTAGCGGCTTTTCGAGGTGCGGTAGTGGTTCGAATTGGCGTGGCGAACCTGCTTTTAGGGTTTTGTAAAAGGTAGTGCAGATAAATTCGGCGATGTCTTGGTGGGTGCGAAATTGGGTAGAAAGCATGGCATAAGCCTCTGTCCAGCCCTTATTTTCGGCATTTTCTATGAGCCTTTCAAAAACAGAACGCCCCAAATTGTGAATACCGATTTGGTGTAGCGGCTCTTTTTCGGTTGCACAAAGTTTTTCGGGCTGTGCCACAACCGCAGGAAGCTGCTTTTCGTCCCCAATCAAAATAAAACGCTCAAAACGCGACATAATGCCGCAAAGATGAGGCTCTAAAAGTTGGGAGGCTTCATCTACAATTAAGGTCTGAAACTTTTTAAAATCTAAAAGGCGCAAATTGCTATAAAAAGAGGAAACAGTAGAAACAAAGATGCGTGTATCGCGAATTTTTAATTTTAGTTCCTGTAAATTTTTTGCACTTTTCAAACTATTTGTATAAAAATCGTCGCCTTCTTTGAAGTTGCCTAAGCGCACGAAGTCTGCGCCACAGACTTGCTCTACTTTTTGGCAAATTTCGTCGGTGGCGCGGTTTGTAAAGGCAAGCAAGACGACGTTTTCGTTGGTATAATGGTATAAATGATAGACCATATTGCGAAGCATCTTAGAAGTCTTGCCTGTACCCGGAGGACCTTGCAAGAGAAAATAGTCCTTTGCCGAAAGTGCTTGTTTTAAAATTTGGTTTTGTTCCTCACCCAAATTTGCAATCTGACTATAATCTATTGCGGCTAAGGTAGGGGGCGTGGCGAAAGTAGGGCGCGTTTTGCCATAAATCAAATCCTTTTTGGATTTGTCGGCGGCTAAAAAAGTAGCCAAAGAAGCCAAAAGGTCGTTGAAACTGCGTTCCAAAAGGTTCGGCTCGATAGCCCAATGCGAATAACTGCGAAAAAATCCTTCGCTGACGTGCCTGCTCCAAAGGCGCACTTTTACTTTTTGGGCTGAAATTTCTTCGATATTGCCCTTCAAGATTTGGTATTTGAGGGGTTGCAGTTCGCCGTCGGCTTCGGTAGGATAAATGACAACAATATCGCCTTTGCGGAAAGCCGTAATTTCGCCATTCTGTTGATTTCTTTGTAGGTGTAGCAGGTTTTCTTCCGAATCCCACTCTAATAAATACAAATCTGACAACAAAACAAAGTTATCATTTTTTTGCATTTTTGTATTTTTCCAAAGCGTTGCGAAGCCTTCCGCTGGCTCTGTGCCAATCACGCCGCCTACTTTGGCAACCATCGCCTCGCGCATGACCAAGCCCACAAACTCGATAAAATAGGCTCTATCTAAGGGCGAAGCCGTATCCCAAAGGTCTTGAAACTTTTTTGCTTGGTCGATGACGTTTTGAAAAGGCTTGGCATCTTCGATGCGTTTGAGAAAATGGTCGAACACTTTTTCGTCTGCCTGCGCCAGCCAAGTATCCATGGCTACGATTTTATTGCGCATCTCCATAGCTCTTTGTTGTTCAAAGTTTAATTTGCCACAGTCGCGCAAAGGCGTTTGTGCGTCAGCCGAATAAAGCAAGGCACTGATGCCGCGCCTATCGGCAAAGGTGCTATCGAGGAGGAGGTTGTAACAAGCTACCTGAATTAAATCATTTTTCCAACCTGTTTCTTGGGGCGGTTTCCCACTTTTTAGTTCGAGAATGTCCTTTCTTTGGGGCTGTTCTTTGTGTTCAATTAGCACGTCGATACGCCCTTGTAAGCCGTATTGATTAGAAATAAAGGTAGGTTCAGTAGTTAAAATATTGTCTTGATAATTTTGCATAGCGCGAAGCAAAATGCCAAACTGATACTTCGCTTGGTCGCGAATTTCGAGCAGCAGTTCTTTTTCGATAAAGGCAGCGTCTAAGGCATTGTCTTTGAGGGCTTCGCCGAAAGATTTTTCAAAGCTAACGGTAGGATTATCGATAATTTTATCTAACAAATCATTTACAATTTTTCCTTTTAGGGTCTTATCATTTCCTTCAAAAAATTGTAGCCTACTTTGCAAATATAAAAAAGGCGTACCACTTTTGTAGGTAAAACATTTGGCAATAATAGAAGCATCTACTAAATAATCGGGGTTTAGAACCAAAAGCGAAGAGTCGGTAGTGGCAAAATAAGTGTCGTCCATCGGCTCTACGTCGGTTAGGCAAATGGGAACGTAAAGACTTAGGCGGCGCACCTCCTCGCTTAGGCGGTAATGGTGGTGCAATTTGCCCTGAAAATAAATCGTAATATCGGAAACGGCGATACGCACCTTGCCAAATTCTTCGGTGGAAAGCCAAAAATGTGCCGTCGGTTTGCTTTGCGTTTCGCCTTCGGTGGGGGTGCTTTTGCCGTATTCCTCTTTGGCGACTACCGTTCCGAAAAGAAAAGGCACGATGCCCTCGGGCTTTTTGCGACGGATAAGCGAAGGCAATTCTTCACCCTGATAAAGTGCAAGGATTTCTTCGTTGGGTGATACAGTTGTAAAAACTTGCAAGAGTTTCACCACACCTGCCACACAAGCCTTATAGACAGCAGGCGTAGGGTGATAAAATTTACTAAGTACATTGCCTCTCAAAGTCCGACGCAGGGCTTGGAGTTCTTCTTCCCAACTTTCACCTAATCCGTAAGCCTGACAAATGAAATTGATTTTGGCGTGCCAGCCTGTAAAAAGTTGCTTTTGGCGGTCTTCGGTTAGCGTATTGAGTAGGGAAAGAAAGACGTTATGAACGGCATAAAGGCGTTTTTTGAGCGGTGGGTCGTTGGGGTCGGTTACGATATTAAACAATAAATCGTAAAAATAGCGGCTTTCTATTTCATTAAGGCGAACCAGCATGGGAAGAGAATTTGTTTGGCAAAGGTAGCAAAGATACAAAAAAGTATCATTTAAAGCTACTTTTTCGAGTGGCTATGCCTAAATCTTAGGCTTAGTCGCAGATTACGCCTTATCAATTCTTCAAATCTCAAACTTGCAAAGAGGGCTGCTACAAAAATACTTACAAAATAGCATTTTATATTTGTTTCCTGCTATTTTTGTAGTATCTTGCAGCGCAAATCTAAGATTTGCCCTACTGATAGGTCGTAGTTGGAGACTACGCCCAGCAGGGGGGGGCTACATGGCAAGCAATTTGGACAAATTTAATGCAGCATATCAAAGTATTTTAGCACAAGAAGCGGGAATTACTCAGAAAGATGCTATGAAAAAGGCAGCATGGGAAACGCACACAGGTAGTTGGCTTAAATCTAAAGGATTTAAGGAGGCAACTATAACAGGAGCTACTCCTAACGGAAGTGGTTTTTCAAAAATTGAAGTCATATTTTCGAAGCAAAAACAAAACTTACTCAATATGGACAAGTTTGATGTTTCAGGTTTAGAAAAAATAGATATTTTATTAAAAAATAAAAATAGTTTAATTCTTGTATGTATAGAGCCTATATTTAGATTAGAAGAATTAAGTAAAAATATATTTCGTATAGAAGTATATTCTATTTCTGTTTCTGATTCTATAGAAAAATTTTATGATAATGATTTTTTAAGAGAAATATTTGTAAATCAAGAAAAAGTTTTCAATAAAAATATTTTAGATGCAAAAATGATAAGTGGAAGTGTTCTTATTGACATAGAAATAGACAAACACCCAAACAATATAAATCTCATATCATTGATGCGTACTTTAAAAGGAAAATACAACTATATACACAATATTGAACCATTTTACTTTATAATGATAGTACTTATTATACTCAATGATAAAAACTATTCAGCACATCTAAAATATAAAAAAAACGAATCAGATAAAATGTTTGATAAAATATTTGAACTGATTTCATAATCCTGCTGTGCGTAGTTTTCAAATAATTAAAAAATAAAATTAAATGTTAGGCTTAGTCTGCGACTAAGACTTATCAATCCAGCAAATCTTAGATTTGCGAGGGGGGGGCTACAAAAATACTTACAAAATAGCATTTTATATTTGCTTCCTGCTATTTTTGCAGTATCTTACAACGCAAATCAAAGATTTGCCGCACTGATAGGTCGTAGTCGGAGACTACGCCCAACGGGGGGGATGACCATAAAGACCACTTTCATTTTCACAAAAAATAAAATGATAAGATTTATTTGTATTATTACTATTTTGTGTAGTGCATATAGCACAAAAATACCACCCTTTATAGCTTTTAAAGTTTCGTATGATGATAATTCATATTTTTATTATTCTGAGCTATATTATCCTAATAAAGACCAGTTTTTATACTGCATATCTAATGATGACTATACTAAAATAGAGAAATGGCATGAATCTGATTTTGATTATGAGCTACAAAAAAAGGTTTCAGACATTGGATTTGTAGATGGAGTAGAGCGATATATGCATATTCCTTCTGCCTCATTGGTAATTGACAGTGTAGCTGATAAAGCTGTTTTCAAAGATGCGTCATACTTATTACAAACAGCTAGTGAAATAATAAAATATAATAAATATTATACAGAGGAAAAAAACGAAAGACTAAAACTCGCAAATAAATATAATGTACTTAAAATTGTAATGAATGATTTTAAAATTAAGGATAAATTAGAAACTATAGACCCTTTATATTCACATTATACATTAACAACAAAAAATGGTGATGTCTATATCATACAAGATATTATTTTTTATTCTTCATACGGAAAATTATGTGTAACTTCTTTAATCATAAATGATAAGTTGATATATTATTTTCCTACGTTACCATACGATTGTTAAGATAATATTTTTTTCATTGTCATATCCCCAACGCCAACAACAAACTCCTGCTGTGCGTAGTCTTCAAATAATTAAAAAACAAAATTAAAAGTTAGGCTTAGTCTGCGACTAAGCCTTATCAATTCCGCAAATCTTAGATTTGCGAGGGGGGCTGCTACAAAAATACTTACAAAATAGCATTTTATATTTGCTTCCTGCTATTTTTGTAGTATCTTGCAATGCAAATCTAAGATTTGCCCTACTGATAGGTCGTAGTCGGAGGCTGCGCCCAGCAGGGGGGAAGATTTCAGAGAGTCAGTATTTAAACTTACTTTTTAATTTATATAAAAAAACAATAAAAAATAATGAAAAAAATACTAATAATAATTATATCTGTTTTGTTATCTTTTTGTACTTTTGATAAAAAAGACATTGTAAAAAAACAAAATACGCAAAAAATACATATAAATTTAAAAGATTCTAGTAGTCTTGTATCTTGTGCTATAAACAAAATTCTGCAAAATGATACTAATAGTAGCAAGAAAAAATATCAAGTTCTTGTTAAGTTCATGTTTTATATTAAAAATCATTATAATAAGAATATTAGTATAAATGTACTTTCTTCACATATTTCGAAAGAAGAATCAATATTTTTTTTCAAAAAAGAAAATAAAATAATTCAAATATTAAGTAGTAGTTACAAGCCTATTATTATCAAAAAAAACGATATTGAATACATGATGTGTGAAACATCTTTTGAAATGTCTGATACTACAGGACTTTATAACCTTCTAGAAGGCTGGTTTGTAGGCGATAACACTGTTCAAATTCATTCCGTAGAACCAACAACATTACATTATCAAAAGCCAAGTTTATTATATTATTCATTTTATATAGTTGATTATACAACGAAAAATAAGGAAGAAAGAGTAAAAGAATTTTACCTTCCCAGCCGAATCAATCCGCCCGAAGAAGATGAGTAATGTAGGACTTCCCCCTGCCGCGCGTAGTATTCCCCTAACTAAAAAACAAAACTAAATCTTAGGCTTACTAAGACTTGTCCATTCCGCAAATCTCAAACTTGCATAAGAAGGTATCCAAAAGGGCAGTTTCTTTTTTTGCTACCAAATTTAATTTTGTTTTTAGACTGAATAATAATGAAAACTTCATATCATAGCGTTTGTAAACCCTATGATATGAAGTTTTTGAAGCCTTTGAAATAACAAAACCAAGCTTTATTTGGCTACATTTTATGAAAAGGACTTTTTGGACAGCCTCGTTTTAGGCAGTCAGCTTTTTTGTGTTCTTAGTCTTGAAAAAGTTGTTGTTGGTTTATTTTACCAACCTTTTTCTTTTTCTTCGCGCTCTTTGTTTTGGGCTTCTATTTTTTTAATAAATGCCGCTACTTGCCCTTCGAGGGCATTTTTTTGCAGTTTTTCGGTCTGAAAAGTTGGCGTTAGGGACTTCTTTTCGGGAAAATCCTCTATGTGCAGCGTTTGGGTAGGAAAGGCAAAGCGCACACCCAATTCCTCTGCCAAGTGTAGGATTTGCAACATAAGTTCCTGTTTGGCTGCAAATTCGGCAGGGGTATCAGGGGTAATGAAAAAAGTATTTAATAAAACGCCTAAATAAGTGTTTCCAAATTCATTAAAATAAACGGCATAACTATCCTTGCGCGTATGGGGGTGCGCCTCGATAAGTTGCCTCACACCCAAGACAAAAGCCTCTAAAAGGGCAGGGGGCGTGTCGTAGGTTAGGGTGAGCATGGTGCGATAGCGGCGGTACTGGCGCAGTCCCATGTTGTCGATGGTCATATCGGCGAGTTTGCCGTTGGGGATAGAAATAACCGAATCGTAGAAGGTTCTGATGCGTGTGGAGCGAAAACCGACTTCTTCCACCGTTCCTTCCAAGCCCGAAAGATTTATCCAATCGCCTACTTGAAAGGGTCGGTCTATGAAAATCATAATCGAACCAAAAAGATTGCGTATCGTATCTTGGGCTGCCAAAGCGAAAGCCAACGTACCGATAGAAACCCCTGCTAATAGGGCGGTGATATTAAATTCCAAACGCTGCAAGGCATAGATTATCGCTACTGCAACGACGGCAATCTTACCAATTTTTTGCACCAAAGGCACAAGTTGGTCGTCCATCGTGGTAGAAGTGTTTGCCGCTATTCTTTTGAGATGATAACTAACAAAATCTACCAAACGCAGGGCTACCAACATCACAAAAACGGGCAAGGCAATTTCTACCGCCAAGAGAACATAGTAAGTAACCTCCACAGGGAGGGAAAGCACAGGGAAAAGTTTGGAAAAAAGCCAAAAGACTAAAAACAAACTGATGGGGTTCGCGATAGACTGTACCAATTCTTTGATAGAGTCGGTGCGTTCTAATTTGGATATAAATTTGATAAGAATACGACGGAAAAATAAACTGAATACTTTGTGCAAAATAAAAGTCAATAAAATCAGACAAGCCACTGCTACATATTGCCAAAGCCAAACGCCCATAAATTTATTTTTCGCATCTTTTTGCAGCCAATTTACAAGTTTAGACAAGCCCAAAGGATAGGTTTGCTTGTGAAGCAAGGCAATGGCTTCTACACTACTTTTAGAAAAATACCACTTATCGCCTATTTTTTCTACATAAATTTGGGGCAGGCGTTCTGAAATGACATATTGGGCTTTTTTATTAACGCTATCGAGGTGGTCGTTTTGGCGTGGCAAAGTTTCTAAATGCACAAAAATTCCGCGTCCGTCTAAAATTTGAATCAATTTGATAGCTAATTCCGCTTTTTCGGCTTCGGTATAGCCCAAGTTGGGAAAGGTGCGTGCCGCCTCTTCGGGGTTGAAGCTATCCTTTTGTAGATTTGCCAAAAAACTATAAATGGTATGATAGGGGCTGCTCAAATCTACTAAAACTTTTGTGCTTTCTGTTGTATTTTCATTGGGCTTTTCTTGCGCCAAAATGGTAAGAAAAGGCAAAAAGACAAGAAAAAAAGTGGAAATCAGACTAAAAAAGCCTTTTTTAAATGGTTTTTGAATGGTAAAAAAAGAAATAGACTTGTTCTGATAAGACATCTTGTTGGGGTTTTTGGTAATAAAATCTTGAAGTAAATAGGAGCAGAATTGAACCTGCCCCTATTTCGGGCGGTGAGGTCAAGCCCTAAAAATAGGGTTTATGCCAAATTTTATTTCGTCTTAGCTTTGAAAGTAAAACGCCTTTTATCGAACTTGACCCTGCTGCCTTTTGGTTTTATTCCTGTGGTTTCAAATCGGGAAAGACAAAATTATATTCTTTCTGAATTTTAGCCAAAGAAAGTTCTTTTACACTCATTTTCATGAAAATATCTTGCGCAGGAACGCTGGACGCTCTTTGCGGTTGTGCCGCAATGCTGTCGATGACTTCTAAGCCGCGCACCACTTGTCCGAAGACGCTATATTGCCCGTTTAGGTGTTGGCAGCCCATTGCATCTTGTACGATATAAAATTGTGAGCCGCTCGACTCGCGCTTTGGATTCACATTATCGCCCTTTCGTGCCGCCGCCAATGCACCTTTTAGGTGTTTGAGATGTGGCACCATTTCGGCAGGAATGGTATAATTGGGTCCTCCTGTGCCTGCTTGCATGCGCGTGGCAGGGTCTTTCGAGAGCGGGTCGCCGCCCTGAATCATAAAGCCTTTGATGACGCGATGGAAAGTGGTGTTATCATAAAAACCTTCTTTTGCCAGTTTGAGAAAGTTCTCCTTGTGCAAAGGGGTTTCGTTGTAGAGGATTAAATCCATATTCCCAAATTGGGTTTCGATGGTAATGACAGGGGCTTTTTTCGCCTCCATTTCTTGTGGAGAGAGCATAGGAACGGTGGTTTGAGTGGTCGAAGTTTGGGGGTTTTCTTCGTTATTAACATTTTGAGAATGAGTAGATTGGCAACTGCTAAAGGCTACAAAAAGCCCTATCAAGCCAACCCAAAAGAGCAAACTGCATTTTTTCATATCAAAAAGATAAAGGTGAGAAGCCCAATTTTTTTAGAAACCAGAGCCGCAACTTTTACAAGCGCAACCCTGCCCTTTTTCTATTTTTTTTCAAAAAATTAGGCTTTGCCCTGCAAATTTAATAAATTTGGTATTATTTTTCAAGTCCTTAGAGCATGTGGCTACTCACCACATTCGCTTAGATAGGGCATTTTGCTTTTTATCTCGTTACTTTGAGCGCTTTTCTTCTCCATCTGCTTTTGTTTCCAAATTCTCTCACTCGCTTATGATAACTTTGGCTCGCTTCTACCAAACGCTTTTTTTCGGACTTCTTCTCTGGGCTGCCGCCGCCTCTTTTTTGAAGGCACAAAATGTCCCTGCCGACCTTTGTTACACCCCCGAAGAGAAGGCATTGTATGATGCCATTGATGCCTACCGCAAAGAGGCAAAACAGACGACCATTTCCTATTCCAAGTCGCTTTCCTATGTGGCAAAACTGCATGCGCAAGACCTTTTCAATAACCGCCAAGATTCGGAAGCCTGTAGTATGAATAGCTGGTCTGACCAAGGCTTCTGGACAGCTTGTTGCCACGCCGATACGCCCGAAAAATCGCCTTGTATGTGGGAAAAGCCGCGCGAAATTGCCGCTTACGAGGGCTACGGCTATGAATTGATTTACAATGGTGGTGGCAATGCCGAAAAAATTATGGAGCGTTGGAAAAATAGCCGCTTTTTTGCCGACATGTTGGTCAATCAGGGCAGGTGGGCAGATAAAGATTGGGTAGCGATAGGCATTGGCAAGTATGAAAACTATGTAGTGGTCTGGTTTGGCGAAGTCATAGACCCTTTGGGCGCACCTACCGCCTGCAAAGGAAAAGCCGCCGCCTTAGACCCAAAAGCAGGAAAAGCCAACGCCAATGAAGCCGTCCAGAGTGATATGCAGGCTACAAAACAAACTTCGGGCAAATTTTATTTGGTATATGGCAGCTATGGCACAGAAGAAAACGCCAATATCGCTTTAAACGGACTAAAAACCAAAGGTTTCGCTGATGCAAAAGTAATGGTAGGCGATAACGGGCGTTATAGAATTGCCTTAGCACAATACAAAACCAAAGAAGAGGCACGCAAGGCACAAGACGAACTCGATTTTTCCTATGTCGGGGCGTGGGTTTTGGAAGAATAAGAAACCGCTACGCTGCCCCAAAAGGGTAGTAGTGTTAAGTTCTAAAAATCAGAGTCAAATGTAGAGACAAGGCATTGACTTGTTCTATGCCCCAAACCCTAAGGGTCTTGAAGACCCTTAGGGTTTAAGTCCAAATTTCCTTTCGTGTCAAATTTGAAAAAACTGTAATAAAACAAGAGTTTTCACAGAACTTAACATCACTCCCCCAAAAGGGAGCAACTTCAAGGCAATACGTCTTGATTGTGTTTTCTTTCAAATAAAATTGGGCTATCTTTTTTATTTTTTTACTTCAAAATTTTAATGGTATGAAAATCTTTTTTTCTCTTTTCCTTCCTTTTTTTCTTTCTTTCGCCTTTTTGGGTACGATACAAAGGGCAGAGGCGCAAAACAAAGCTCTCGAACCTGTTATCATCGATAAGATGCCGCAAAGTCTGGAAGAGTTTATCCAACTTAGAGATAGGATTGCGACAACACCACAGGGCGGCGTTGCCATCTTCGTTATTGCGATGCACCTTTACACCCAAGACCCCAAATTGGGTGAAGCCTGCCTAACGATTGCGATGGACGCAAGCCGTTTGAAGGCAGGGAACGCCTACAAGGGTTTCGCACCCAACGATTCCGATTTTAGGCTCATCAAATCGCAATTACAACAAAATCCCTACCTGCCACGCGCCTATTTCAAAGGCACTTCACCCGAAAATGGCTACGCCCTGCCCAAAGGCAAACTCGAAATCAACTGCCAAACCAATCCTTACAGCGGCAATGCCAACGAGGGCAAACTCAAAGTATTTACCACTTGTACGGGGGCAGATTCGGCACGTCCGATGCAATTACAGCGCAACGACAAAGGACTTTGGAAAGCTACCGAATGGAGCAGCCTTTTAGTAGGTGCAAGAAGACCTGTCGTCAAGACTTCGGACGATTTGTAGGTACAAAACATTGCCTTGTCCAAACAGTAGCACGAAGCTCCAGCTTGGTCAGAATTAAGTTGGAACTTCGCGCTACATTGATTTGGGTTTCAAAACGCGCCCTCTGAAAAGTAGGCGAGTTTTTTTATTGCGCTTTTTGTAGGTGCAAAGCAGCCCATTTTTCGCCTTGTTCGTTGGCTCTGTATTGAACGGCTACCAAATTAAGCCCTTCTTCTTGTGCTTTTTGTTGTAAAATGGCTACATCTTCCTGATAGAAGCCGCTCAAAAGCAGCGTACCCGCCTTTTTGAGCAAACGCGCATAGAGTGGCATTTCTTCTAATAGCACATGGCGGTTGATGTTGGCTAAGATAAAATCGAAAGCAGGTTGTGCAAGTTGGGTTTCAAAAAGGGCAGACGTTCCCACTTTCGCCTCAAAACTTTCCGCACCAATGCCATTGAGAGCCGCATTTTCGAGGGCATTTTCTACCGACCAATCTTCTATATCGCAGCCATAAACTTTCCGCGCTCCTCTTTTCAGAGCCATAAAGCCCAAAATTCCCGTTCCGCAGCCTGCATCTAAGCCAATTTTATCGGTTTGTAGGGGCAGTTCTAAAAGGAATTGAAGCAGCAAATAGGTAGTTTGGTGGTGTCCTGTTCCGAAGGACATTTTAGGATTGATAAGCAGCGTGTAGGGATATTTTTTTTCTATATGATGAAAGTCGGCATAGACCAAGCACTTATCTTCTACAATAATCGGCTCAAAATTAGATTCCCAAAGGGCGTTCCAATTCTGTTTCTCTTCCCAAGCCGATTCGGTCTTTAATTGTGAGTCTGGAAACTGTTGTGCAAAGTGGCTTAGTAGTTCTTCGAGCGTTTCAGCTTGATAGTTTGTTTCTTCGATGGAGGTTTCGAAGCTATCAGGAGCGGTTTCTAAAAAACTATCAAAACCTAATTCCGATAGATGGTATTGAAGAAGCTCTACCAAAGGAGCAGCAAGATGACAGCGCAAGACAAAATAACGCATAGAAAAGGTATTTTTGGGAGTATCTTTTGAAAAAAGTGCTTCTTTTCAAAGGCATTGTTTTTTTGATAGGAAATCAAGCCTAAGAGGGAAGAAACACAAATTCGAGCAAAGTTTGAAAAAAATTAGATATAAAAACCAAAAAGGGAGTGCCACTTTCCAATTTTTAGCTTTCTTATCCTTAGAAATGCGTTTGATTTGCATTTAACAAGCGAAAAAAACGTTACTTTGTGGCTCTAATTTTGGCTCACTTCTTTCAAATAGGACAAAAATATGTCAAGACGTATCGTCATTAGTGGCGGAGGCACAGGGGGGCATATCTACCCTGGTCTTGCTATTGCGCAGGCTTTGCAGCATTTAGAACCCCAGACCGAAATTCTTTTTATCGGTGCAAAGGGCAAGATGGAGATGGAAAAAGTGCCGCATGCGGGTTTTGCCATCGAGGGGCTTCCCATTCAGGGCTTACAACGCCGTTTGAGTCTTCAAAATTTGGCTTTTCCCTTCAAATTGCTTAAAAGTTTGCAGCAGGCAGGTACGATATTGCGCCGTTTTGGGGCGCAAGTGGTAGTCGGCACAGGCGGTTATGCCAGCGGTGCAGCCCTACAAGCCGCCGTTTGGCAGGGTATTCCTACCCTTATTCAGGAGCAAAACGGTTATGCAGGGCTTACCAATAAACTTTTGGCGCGTCAGGTGCAGCGCATTTGTGTTGCGTATCCCAATTTGGAGGCGTATTTCCCTGCCCAAAAGTTGCGATTTACGGGCAATCCTGTGCGTCAGGACTTAGTGCTTCCTACCACAGAACGCGCCGCCGCTTATGCTACTTTTGGTCTAAGCCCTCATAAAAAGACGGTTTTGGTCATGGGCGGCAGTGGGGGTGCGAAACAAATTAACCAAACCCTGTGGGCAGGTTTGCCACAAATCTTGGGCGCAGGCTATCAGGTTATTTGGCAGTTGGGCGCGTTTTATTATCAGACCTATGCCCCCGAAATTGCAGCCCTACAAGCGCAAAGTGCAGACGGAACGCCGCTATATGCCAAAGATTTTATTTATCAGATGCCACAAGCCTATGCCTGTGCCGATGTCGTGGTAGGAAGGGCGGGCGCACTGACCATTTCCGAATTGGCATTATTGGGGAAGGCGGCAATTTTAGTGCCTTCACCACACGTAACGGCAGACCATCAGAACAAAAACGCTCTCGCTTTGGGTGATGCCATCTATAAAATTGCTGATGCCGATACGCCTCAAAACTTAGTGGAAAAAATATTGTTTCTTTTAGAAAATGACAACCTAAGAGCCGAACTTTCCCAAAAAATACTAAAATTCGCCAAACCGCAGGCGGCTATGGATATTGCAAGGGAGGTTTTGGCGTTATGTCAGTAGGCTATCCCGATAAGTGGGCGAAAGAAGCGATTGAACAAAAAAACGCCTCTTTTTGGGAAAATAAAAATGGCTACTACTACTCAAAACCTATCTCATCTCTTTTTAATATGATGCTTTCCAAATTTCGCGACTTCTCTTTTTTAGGATTTTTCCTATTTTCTATTTTGTCTTTCTCTTTTTTTTGGGTAGGATTTTCGCCTACACCACTTGTGGCACAGCAGGCAGACGATGTCGTCTTGGCGGAGGAATATTTTAAAAATGGCGAAAATGAAAAGGCTTTGAGTTTATATGAAAAGTTAGCCAAACAGCCTATCACTTGGAATCAAATTCATAGCAACTACATGGCACTTTTGGCGCGTATGGAACTGTGGGCTGATGCGGAAAAGTATATGAACAAACGCCTCAAATCCGACCCCAATAGCCCTACTTTGAACGTAGAATATGCCGACCTTTTGCAGCGAATGGGCAAAAAAAAGGAGGCAGATAAGCACCTCGAAACTTACCTCAATACGGTCAAAGGCAATCGCAACCTGATTCGTTATGCGGCTAACGTGCTGACTAATAGCGGCTTATATGAACAAGCCGAAAGGCTTTATTTGGAAGGGCGAAAGGAAATAGGCGAAAATTATTACCTCGAATTGGGGCTGGTCTATGGCTTTTGGGGCAAAAGTGAAAAAATGACCCGTTCTTATTTAGACTACCTGCTCGAATCGCCCCAACAGGTAGAGTATGTGCAGCGACTTCTGGCAAGCCGTTTTTCAGACGAGGAAAGTTGGCAAACGGTAGAGCCTATTTTTTATGAATATGTGCAAAAAAATGCAGATAAAACGGTTTTTAATGAAATGCTACTTTGGTATTTCCTACAAAAAAACAACTTTTCACAAGCCTTCTTACAGGCAAAAGCCTTAGATAAGCGGCTGCGATTAGGTGGTATGAAGGTTTTTGAAATCGGCAACTTGGCGTATGCGAATCAAGACTATGCCGTCGCTCAAAAAGTATTTGAATATTTGGTACAAAATTATCAAAATACTGCTATCTATGGCAGAGCAAAACAGCAACTCATCAAGACAAAAGAGGAGATTGTGCGCAATACCTTTCCCGTAGATTTGGTGCAGATTCAGTCTTTGGTCGCCGACTATGAAAGCACGATTGCCGAATTAGGTTGGAGCGTTTTTACGACTACTTCGGCGCGAAATGTTGCCCTATTGCGGGCTTTTTATTTAGACCAGAAAAGTGAGGCAATCCAAATTCTGACGCGCGTAATAGAAACAAAGGGACTTCCCGCACGCGATTTGGCACAGGCAAAGTTAGATTTGGGCGACATTTATCTGCTCAAAAATGAACCTTGGGAATCTACCCTGCTTTATTCGCAGGTAGAAAAGGCGGAAAAAGAAACGCCCTTGGGTCATTTGGCAAAACTCAAAAATGCCAAACTTTCTTTCTACAAAGGCGAATTTGAGCTGGCAAAGGAGCATCTCAACGTATTGAAATTGGCGACCTCGCGTGAGATTGCCAATGATGCCATGCAACTTGCTATCCTCATTCAAGATAATTTGGGTTTGGATACGACCGACATTCCCTTGCGGCGTTTTGCAGAAGCCGACCTGCTGCTTTTTCAAAGTCAGTATCAAGCCGCTCTCGATGCCTATGATGCCCTGATGAAAGACTATCCAAATCATAGTTTGGAAGATGAAATTTTGCTTGCCAAAGCCCAAATTTTTATCAAGATGGGCAATCCACAGCAGGCAGCCTCCGAACTCGAAACCCTTTTAAAGCTACACAGCGACGACATCTATGCTGACGACGCGCTCTTTTTGGCTGCCACTTTATACGAAGAAAAATTAGCCCTTCCCCAAAAGGCGCAAGAGTATTACAAGCGCATCTTTGTAGAATATGCAGGCAGCGTGTTTGTGGCTGAGGCGCGAAAGCGTTTTCGCAATTTGAGAGGAGATAAAATTTAGAGAAAGGAAAGTGCTATTTTTGAAGCAATTTTTCTTCGGCTCGATTGGAAAAATCAAAAAATAGCATTATCTTGCTTCAGAAAAAGGCTAATATCTATCAAACAATCAAAATACGACTTATTATATGAACAACTTTTTAGAAGACTTAAAAAAATATCTTGTGCAAACTCCTGCGCAAGAGAGAAAGGCGGCTTGGGAACGACAAACCCAAACAAAAAATGTAGTTTCGCCCACAGTAGAACAGTTCCTTTTGTCTGCTTCGATGCCCATTTTAAGCTCGCAAAGCTCAAAATACACTACTTATCAATTTATTTCAGAGCATAGCCAACTTTTCTCGGCTGATGCCTCTTTACCTTACACCTGCGCATAAAAACATGGAAGAGCCTATTTTTATGATTGAAAACTACTTTTTTGACCAAGTTTACATGGACTTGAATCGTCAGAATGGTACGGAGCGTTCATTTTGAGGCAGTGCGTGCCGTAGGAATTGGGTCAATTAATCAAAATTCAACTTATTATCAAACTGTAAATTTCGAAAAAAATAAATATCCTCATCTTGACCTAAAACCGCCTATTCAAATTTGTTTCTATAAAAAAAATAGCCTAAATTTAAGAAATTATAGGGTAGTGTTTCCCGAATCTTATCGCGAGTAGTAGGTCGCTTAGTTTTAAAAGTTTCACCCATGCCCATCATCACCAAAGAAAATTTCGCTTTCCAGAAGTGGATAGCTTTTATTGGCGTTCTTTTATTTTTTGTCAAATTATTGGCTTGGTATCTGACGCAATCTGTCGCCATTCTGACGGATATGCTCGAAAGTATCGTCAATGTGGCAAGCGGCTTTATCGGACTTTATAGCCTCTATTTGGCTTCCATTCCCAAAGACCGCAATCACCCTTACGGGCATGGGAAGGTAGAGTTTGTGTCCGCAGGCATCGAGGGGGGGCTTATCACTGCCGCAGGTATCTTGATAATCTTTGAAGCGGTGGGGCATCTGAAAAATCCGCACCCT
Organism: Hugenholtzia roseola DSM 9546; assembly: GCF_000422585.1. Classification (NCBI taxonomy): domain Bacteria; kingdom Pseudomonadati; phylum Bacteroidota; class Cytophagia; order Cytophagales; family Bernardetiaceae; genus Hugenholtzia; species Hugenholtzia roseola. The sequence continues at coordinate 125,881 of NZ_KE383884.1, read as the reverse complement.
TTACAGCAGCTCGATAAAGGCATGGGCTTGGTTTTGCTTACCGCAATAGCCAACTATTTATTGGGATTTTTTGCCGTAAAAAAAGGAAAGAAAAACAAATCATTAGCACTTATTGCAGCAGGAAAGCACTTGCAATCAGACACTTACACCACGATAGGCATTGTTTTAGGTCTGATTTTGATTTATTTTACCGACATTATTTGGCTTGATGCTGCCGTTGCTATTTTCTTCGCGCTGGTCATTATCTTTACAGGCTACAAAATTTTGAGAGAGTCTTTGGCAGGCATCATGGACGAGGCTGATTCGAATTTATTAGAAGACGTAGTAGATATTTTACAAAAAAATAGGAAAGAAAATTGGATTGATATACACAATTTCAGAATTATTAAGTACGGGACTACCCTACATTTCGATTGCCACCTAACGCTCCCTTGGTATTTTGACGTGCGTGAGGCGCATCAAGAAATAGACCAATTAGAAGACTTAGTGAAGGCGCGTTTTGGGCAGGATTTAGAACTTTTTGTCCATGCCGATGCTTGTCAATCCTATTCCTGTGTGCTTTGTCAGAAGAAAGAATGTACGCAAAGGGCGCGACCCTTCGAGCAAAGTATTGTCTGGACGGTAGAAAATATTGTTGAAAATAAAAAGCACCAGTAGTATTTATTTTTAGTATTTATTTTTGAGTAAAAATTTTATAGACTGTCCAAAAAAGCCCTGCAATGGCTAAAATGCTTAGGGTCAGACTTAGCATCTGTGCCTGACTGAAACCCTGCTCTACTTGACTTTCTAATAAGTTTTTCAAATAAGGGGCTTGCGTTCCTATCCAAAGGGTAAGTAGCATGCGCGGTGGCGAACCCAAACTGCTTCCCCAAAAATAGTCGCGAAAATTTATTTTTTGTGAAACTAAAAAAAGATTCATAACAGCAAAGGGAAGTAGGGGAGAAAGTCGCGCCCAAAAGACCAGTTTCAAGCCTTGTGCATGTAAGTTTTTTTGCCAACTTTCCCATTTTTTATGTTGAGATAATTGTACTGCTACCTTGCCGCCTTCTATCTTTTTAGAAAAAAAATAGCCTACTGTGGCAGCCAAAAGATAGGTAAGCCAAAGGGGAAAGATTGCCGTCAGACCTAAAAAATAACCTGCAATAAGGCTTATAAAGGTATTAGAGATAAAGGAAAAGGTCATCAAAATTGCCATAAGTAGGAAAAAAAGCGACCAAGCCAGCACTCCCCAAGTTCCAATCTCTGCCTCGTAATAAAGGGCTAATCCTGCTGAAAAGAAGTTTCCTATCATAGAAAGCACCCCTAAAAAGAAGCCCCATGAGAGCGTTGGTAGCAAGGATTTGAGCCGCATAGACAAAAAGGATAATTTTTTTGAAGTAAGATTTTTCCCGAAAAGCCACTTTATTGTGCTTTAAAGATGCGATAACCGCGATAGCCGCGCCAAAATTCGAGTCCCGAAACGCGCAAAATGGTATAAACAGGGATAGCCGCAATCATACCCAAAGCACCTGCTAAGGCTGCACCCATAAAGACGACGATGAAAATTTCTAAGGGGTGCGCTTTTACACTACGCGAAAAGATAATAGGTTGAAGTAGAATATTGTCGGTAAGTTGAACAATTCCAAATACAATCGCAATTTTGACAATGACAAAGAGCAATAAATTATCTCCTGCATTAAAATCAGTAGTGGAAAGACCTACCAATAAGCCAAAACTTGCGCCCAAAATAGGTCCTGCATAGGGAATCAGGTTTGCCAAAGCCGCAAAAACACCAATCGTAAGGGCATATTTTACCCCCGCCAATAGCAATCCTACCGAAACAATGCTAAAAATGGCTATCATTTGTAGTAATAAACCTACTAAATAATTAGAAAGAAGTTTATCTATTTTATACATGGCATTGATACTCATCTCAAAATAAGCGTTGGGTATGAATGAAATGGGGAGCAGCCACCAACTTGAACGTTCATAGAGTAGGAAAAAACTAATAAAAGAAACAGCTAAAATTCCAACAAAAACATTACCTGTAATAGATAAAATATCATTTAAAAGATTGCCAATCTTAAAATCGCTAAAAAGAGATAGTCCGTAGTTTCCTATTTCGTTGAGCAGAAAGCCTTTTTCGCCTTTCATCAATCCATGAGTCAGGACAAAATTTTCTATCGTTTCAATCGGAACGGTGATTTTATCGAGTAACATTTCGTAGTTGATACTCGAAAGCACCTCTACTTGTTCGGATATCAGGGGTACGAAAAGCAAGACAAATAAAGAAATTACACTAATAAGAAAACCAAAGGAGAGCAAAATCGCCGCCGAGCGTGGCAGTGAGAGATTGCCAAAATGCAGGTTATTGAGGTAGTTGGTTGGGGTGCGCAAAATTGCCGACACAATTAAGGCAATGACAAAATAAATGACAATGTCAGAAAAGTACCAAGCCATTGTACCAAAAAAAGAAATAATAAGACTCAAATAACCGACGATTCTTTTCATATTTTTGATTTTTTAGAGAATAAAAATCTGTATTGTCTTTACTTTTCAGCCTTTTCGCCTGCGTAATAAAGCGAACAGATGGGGCATTTTTCTACCACATGCCCACGTGCAGGGCAGTATTCGCGTCCAAAAAAAATGATTTGCAGGTGCAATTTATTCCATTTTTCTTCGGGGAAAAGTGCCTTCAAATCGCGTTCTACCTGCACGACATTTTTCCCTTCGGAAAGCCCCCACCGCTTCGCCAAGCGATGAATGTGCGTATCGACGGGAAAGGCAGGAAAGCCAAAGCCTTGCGACATGACTACGGAAGCCGTTTTATGTCCCACACCCGGTAGGGCTTCCAAATCTTCAAAATTTTGTGGCACTTCACCTGCATATTTTTGAATCAAAATTTTAGATAAATCAGAAATAGCCTGCGATTTGCGCTCTGAAAGCCCACAGGGGCGGACAATTTGGCGAATTTGTGCCACAGGCACTTTTGCCATTTCCCAAGGCGTTTGAGCCAAAGCAAAAAGGGCAGGCGTAACTTTATTGACGCGCTCGTCTGTGCATTGCGCCGAAAGCAAGACCGCAATCAGGAGCGTATAAGGGTCTTGATGTGCCAAAGGAATGGGCGTTTGGGGATAAAGCTCTTCCAAAATTTGGGCAATGTGAGCGGCTTTTTGCATGCGTATCTGTTTTTATTTTTAACTTGTTATAGATTTCAATACATGTCCCAATTTCCTGCATTGTAGTATTTATACAAGACAGGATTGTGCAAAGTATTGATTTCTACTTCATCAGAAGGGACAAAATCTTTTCCAAATGCGCTAATATGGAGCAGAGCCTCGCGATTGAGCCAACGGTATTCTATCGGTGCAAGTGGCATTTGGCGCAAAGCCGTTTTGAGATTTTGAGAATTTAGCCCTTTTGCACCGATTACATAACCCCACTGCCCCATCGTAATGACTTGATTATGAAGGGGTAGCGTGCCAAATCCTGCTGAGGCAATGGTTTTTTCGATGCTCTTGAAGGCGCGTGTAGCAAAGTAAGGGCTTCCTGCCTGCGTGATGAGAAACCCTTGTGGGCGAAGGTGTTGGTAACAAAGTTTGTAAAATTCGAGCGTATAAAGGCGGTTGAGTTCGATGGTCTTGGGGTCGGGAAAATCTATAATAATGGCATCATAAAAAGAAAGACTATCAGCCAAAAAATTAAAAGCATCTTTGTTATAGATTTTTACTTTTTTATTGTGCAAAGCATCTTGGTTGATTTCTCTAAAAATAGGGTTGTTTTTACCTAAATCCGTCATGGCAGGGTCTAAATCTACCAGCGTAATGCTCTTGACGGTTTCATACTTCAAGACCTCGCGCACTGCACAGCCGTCGCCGCCGCCCAAAATAAGCACATCTTGGGGGTGGCGCACCAAATTGAGAAGCGGATGCACCAAAGGCTCATGGTAAAGCCATTCGTCGAAAGAATTAAATTGTAGGTGAGTGCTTAAATAAAGGGCGTAATGATTTTTGTATTGTGTTACGACAATTTTCTGATATTGAGTTTGCTGCTCGAAGACAATTTTATCGCGGTATCGCTGCTGCTCGCCATACAAAATAATGGGGTTGGCAGCAAAAAGCCCTGCGGTGATAAGGGTAAAAGTAGCGACAAGTAAGATTTGAAAAAGCTTTTTTTGGCTCGTTTCTATCATATTTTCTAATTGAATATAAACCAAAACTGCCACTAAAAAATTGATACTGCCCAAAATAAAAGGGGTGTAGGTAAGTCCCAAATAAGGCAGCCCGACGTAGGCAAAAAACACACCTCCGACCAAACTGCCGAAATAGTCCTTTTCCATGACACTCGAAATATTGAGCCGCAGGTCTTCGTATTGGTCATTTAGGCGCGTAACCAAAGGAATTTCTAAGCCAATGAGCATGCCAATTACGATACTAAAACTATAAATAATAGGTTCTATCCAATCAATATAAATGGCAAAAGTATAAGTTGCTAACGCACAAAAGGAAACCAAAATGGAAAGCAAAAATTCGCAGAGGATAAACTTTTCTAATAAGTTTTTCTCGAAATACTGGCTCACACGGCTACCAAGCCCCATAGAAAAGAGCATCACCGAAAGTATCAGCGTCCATTGTTTGACCGAATCGCCGATAAAATAAGTGGCTAAGGTAGAGAGAATGTACTCGGCTACAATACCCGAAAGCCCTGTGGCAAAGAGGGCAATTTTAAGAATTTGCGAAGGATAACGCTTAGAAGTTAAAAAATTCATATCTTGGGGGCTATTACGACGACAAAAATAACAATAAAATTCAGATTCTTATGCGTCTCCGCTTTTTCCTCGTAGCCTTATTTCTTTGGATAGGCACTTTTTTTTCACTTTCGGCACAAAGGGACAACCTTCAAAAAGATAGTATCCAGAAAGTTCAAAATCCTAAGCACCTGCATGCCTTCGTTGCCCTCGCGCCTTTGGGCTACAAAGGCGATTTGGGAAACCCCTACCACAAATGGGACAGAGCCTTATGGCTGGGGATTCAGAAAAGAAAGGCAGGCAAACGCCTCCAAACACAGGCGCAAATAGGTATCGGCAGAATTTCAGGCAGCGACGCTTTCTTTCGCCCCGATTTGCCCGATTCTTCGGGTCTGAACCCAAATAGAAGCTTTCAGACCTCGCTTCTTGCCCTGCAAATAGGCGGACAATATGTGTTTTTAGAAACCGAACAACTGCGTCTTTCGGCAGGCTTGGGCTTGGGCTTGTTGCGTTTTTCGCCAAAAGATGAAGCAGGCAATTTATTGGTAGAGCAGAATGGTACGCGCTTTTTTACCGAAGACTACGCCAACACAACGCTTTATTTGCCTATCGAGATGAATTTGCAATATCATTTTAAAAACCGAATGGCTTTTGGATTTTCAGCAGGTTTTCTCAATCCTTTTACCAAATATTTAGATAATATCGCCCTTTTGGGGAACGATAAAAACGACAACATACTCAAAATGGCATTTTCTTTTTTTGTGCCACTAAATCATTCAGACCACTAACAAAGCGTTTTCAAACTTGATGCAAAATAAAATTTGGTTTTGAAACCTTCCCTTTGGGGGAGTAGTGTTAAGTTCTTTGAAAAGCCTTGTTTGATTACAGTTTTTTCAAATTAGAAACGAAATAAAATTTGGACTTAAACCCTAAGGGTCTTGAAGACCCTTAGGGTTTGGGGCATAGGACAAGGCACTGCCTTGTCCCTACATTTGACTCTGATTTTTAGAACTTAACATCACTGCCCCTTTGAGGGAGTAATGTTAAGTTCTTTGAAAAGCCTTGTTTGATTATAGTTTTTTCAAATTAGAAACGAAATAAAATTTGGACTTAAACCCTAAGGGTCTTCAAGACCCTTAGGGTTTGGGGCATAGGACAAAGCAGTACCTTGTCCCTACATTGGTAAATCGTTGCTAAAACTTAACATTGCCACCTTGAAATAGCAGCATAGACTTTTTCCCTTCGTAAAATTTCTTAACAGGGCAACGGCGCACCTTTTTTTTCGTATCTAAAAACATATCTTGTTTTTTTCATAAGTTGTAAAATTGATGGTACAGAAAATATATCCCGTTTTAGAGATGAGTTGCGCCGCCTGTGCTTCCAGCGTGGAAAGCATTTTGAAGGCGCAAGCAGGTGTCGATTCGGCAGAGGTCAATTTTGCCACTGCCAGCGTGCAGGTAAAGTATGAGCCGCGCGAAATTTCGCCTTTGCAGATGCAAAAAGCGTTGCAGGCTTTGGGTTATGATTTGCTTGTGGAGGAGCAGGAAGGCGAGGGTTCGCCTTCGGAAACGCCTTTTTTTAATTCACAATTAGACCAAAAGCAACAAGCCCTACAAAAAGCGCACTATCAGACCCTAAAACGCAAAACAATTTGGGCAATCGCCCTTTCGCTGCCTTTGGTCGTGATAGGCATGTTTTTGATGGATATGCCCTATGCAAACCCAGTAATGGCACTTTTGGCAAGTCCTGTGGTATTGATTTTGGGTAGCAGTTTTTTCCGAAATGCGTGGAAGCAGGCGCGTCATGGCACTGCCAATATGGATACCTTAGTGGCTTTGAGTACGGGTGTAGCCTATCTTTTTAGCCTCTTTAATCTTTTTTTTCCTCATTTTTGGCATCAAAAAGGGCTTTCACACCAGAGCGGACACGTTTATTTTGAAGCGGCAGCAGTGGTGATTGCTTTTATTTTGTTGGGGAAATTATTAGAAGAAAAAGCCAAAGGCAATACCGCTTCGGCACTTCGAAAGTTAATAGGTTTGCAGCCTAAAAAAGTTACGCTTTTGCAAGAGAATGGCATAGAAGTACAAATTCCAATAGAAGAAGTACAAAAAAACGACTTGCTTTTGGTGCGACCCGGTGAAAAAATTGCCGTAGATGGGCGCGTCGTGCGTGGTAGTTCGTATGTAGAAGAAAGTCTTTTGAGTGGCGAACCGCTGCCTATTTTGAAAGAGGCGGGGGCGCAACTTTTTGCAGGCACACTTAATCAGAAGGGTAGCTTGGAAATGCGAGCTGAAAAAGTAGGAAATGCGACACGATTAGCCCAAATCATTCAATTAGTACAGCAGGCGCAGGGCAGCAAAGCTCCTGTACAGAAGTTGGTGGATAAGATAGCGGCTATTTTTGTGCCTATCGTACTATTTTTAGCCTTTCTGACCTTTGGCGCATGGTTTTTTTGGGGTGGCGAAAATGGTTTTGTGCAGGGACTTTTGTCTATGATTACGGTTTTGGTGATTGCCTGCCCTTGTGCTTTGGGCTTGGCTACGCCTACCGCCTTGATGGTAGGGATAGGAAAAGGGGCTGAAAATGGTATCTTGATTAAAGATGCGCAAAGTTTGGAAGTGGCAAGCAGAATAGAAGTCTTGGTATTGGATAAAACGGGTACGATTACGGAGGGCAAGCCGCGTGTTACTGATTTTGCGCCATTAGAGCGTTTGGATAATGAGCAACTTGCGTCTGTACTTTCTTTTTTGGTAGGCATGGAAAAGCAATCGGAACACCCTTTGGCGGCGGCGATTGTGGAGTTTTGTCAGCATCATTTTTCCCTTCAAAACCCAAAAATATCAGACTTCCAAAGCCTTACTGGAAAAGGAGCAAAGGCAACCTTTGCAGACCAGACTTATTATGTAGGCAATCTTAAACTTTTGGCAGAAGAAAACATAAAAATTGCTCCTTTTTTTCAAACTTTCATACAAAAATGGAGCGCAGAGGCGAAAACCGTCGTGGCTTTTGCCAACACAGAAGAAACTTTGGCTCTTTTTGCGATTACCGACCCTATCAAGCCTACTTCAAAAGAGGCAATTTCTACTTTGAAGCAAAAAGGCATCAAAATTTATATGCTAACGGGCGATAGCCTTAGTACGGCACAAGCCATTGCCCAACAGGTAGGCATCGAATCCTATCAGGCAGAGGTTTTGCCCGACCAAAAAGCAGATTTTGTTAAGAAATTAAAACAAAGCGCAGATAAAAATGTGAAAATTGTCGCCATGGCAGGCGACGGCATCAACGACAGCGCAGCCTTAGCCGAAGCGCAGGTCAGTATTGCGATGGGGCAGGGCAGCGATATTGCGATGGACGTGGCGCAAATGACCATTATTTCTTCTGATTTGGCTAAAATTGCACAAGCGATAGAACTTTCCAAACAGACCGTAGGCACGATTAAGCAAAACCTTTTTTGGGCTTTTATCTACAATCTTATCGCGATTCCGATTGCGGCAGGGCTATTTTTTCCCTTCAATGGCTTTTTGCTCGACCCAATGTGGGCGGGTGCAGCTATGGCACTTAGCAGTGTGAGCGTTTTGCTCAATAGTTTGCGTTTGAAGTATCGCGCTTAGGATTTTACATTTCAGACAAGAAAAAACCTAAGAGTTTTTAAAGCTCTTAGGTTTTTCAGTTTTTCAAATTGATACGAAAATTATATCAAGTATCCTATCACAACCAAAATCAGACCTACAATTACCGTTGTCAGTCCAATTCCTGTACCAATGCCCAAAGTGGCGAAGACCAAACCTATCAGACCCAAGATAATCAAGATAATACCAACAATTTTGAAGATACCACCCAAATCAGAGGCTAAGGTTTTTTTGCCTTTTTTGATGTCTTGCTTCTTTTTCACTTTCTCAATTTTATTTTTCAAAAGTTTGGTAGCAAAACGTTCTTTTTTAGAAAGTTCGATTTCACCGCGTTCGGCTTTGCGCTCGATTTCGGCTAATTTACTTTCAAGACTCTGATTTTCAACCGCTTTCGGCTCGATGCGCATTTCACTTGTAGGCAAAGTCAGGTCTTTAGTTTTTAAAGTCTTGACTTCGCGCTTGGCATTTTCAGCCACATTCACGCCTGCCGCAAAAAGGCTATTGCCCAAAAATAGGGCAATGAGTAAGAAAAGTGGAGTAAATACATTTTTGGTTTGCATAGAAATAGAAAATTAAGGGTTAAGAAATAATAAAACAAAAAACATTTAAAAAACACAGCTTAAAGTTCAAAGAGTTGATTGCCCGTTTGGGGCGGACGTAATTGAAGATGCAAATATGCCTTTTCGGTTGCTTCCCTACCGCGTGGCGTGCGTTTGAGATAACCCTCTTTGATAAGAAAAGGCTCATAGACTTCTTCTATTGTTTCGGCTTCTTCGGCGCAAGCGGTTGCGATAGTGGTTAGCCCTACGGGACCGCCCTTAAATTTCTCGATAATCGTCCTCAAAATGCGATTATCCATTTCGTCTAAGCCATTTGCATCTACTTCAAGGGCTTGGAGCGAAAGGTGGGCAATTTCTAAGTTTATCGTGCCTGTGCCTTTCACCTGCGCAAAATCGCGTGTGCGTCTAAGTAGGTTATTGGCGATACGAGGCGTTCCCCTGCTACGCCGCGCAATCTCAAAAGCGGCTTGTGTTTCTATCGGAACATTCAAAATCTTACATGAGCGTTCTACAATTTGCGCCAACAGTTCTGCGTCGTAATATTCCAAACGGGTATTGATGCCAAAACGCGCCCTTAATGGTGCAGTAAGTAATCCTGAACGAGTGGTTGCGCCAATGAGAGTAAAGGGATTGAGTTTGATTTGGATAGAACGCGCATTAGCACCCGATTCCAACATAATATCAATCTTGTAATCTTCCATTGCGGAATATAAATATTCCTCTACGATTGGATTCAAACGGTGAATTTCATCTATAAAAAGTACATCTCCCGATTCCAAATTTGTGAGCAGCCCTGCCAAATCGCTGGGCTTATCCAAAACGGGTCCGGAAGTGGTCTTGATATTGGCGTGAAGTTCGTTGGCGATAATATGAGAAAGGGTCGTTTTTCCCAACCCCGGAGGACCGTGTAGCAACACGTGGTCTAAGGGTTCGCCCCTTTGTAGGGCAGCCTCGACAAAAATTTTGAGGTTGTCCAATACTTTTTCTTGCCCCGTAAAATCTTGAAAAGAGAGCGGGCGCAAGGCTCGCTCAATTTCTACTTCCGAAGGGCTTTGTCCGCCTTTGTCGGCGCGAAGGTAGTCTTGTCGCATAGTTTGAGGGTAGGGAAAACTATTTTTGGAGTTGTGAGATGGTTTTCTGCAACTCTGCTATTTGCTTGCTTTTTTCTTCTAAATCGCCTTTGCCTTTTTCCAAATCGGTTTCGGCTTGGGCTATTTTTTTCTTGTAATCTTCGATGCTTTTTTGTAAAGATTCCTGATTGCTTTGGATTTTCTTTTGCTCCTTTTCCAAATCCGCTAATTGAGCCATGGCTGCCTCAAGTTTCATTTGTCTTTCCAAATCCGCAACTTTGGGTGCAAATTCATTGAGCCATTTCTTGATATTGCTTGCTTCCGCAGGATAGTCCTTCGAATTGATAGCCAAATCATAACCCAAAGTACCCACAAGGGCAAGGGTGATTTTCCCTTTTTTTTCTGTTAGGAAGAAATATAAATCCATTGTTTTGGCGGAAAAATCGGGCAACATTGCCGCCGTAACGGTGTATTCGCCTTTCTTGCCCTTGTATTTGAGCTTCTTTTCTTTGAGCCAATTCAAAAGGGCAGCTTCTGCCGTTTCTGAAGCTGCCGTTATTTCTATTTCAAAACCATTGAGGGCTTTCTTTTTTTCTACTTCTATCAGGCGTTCGGTCGCTTCCTGTGCCTGCAAAGCCTGCCCCAGCGAAGACGCGCCCAATAGCAAGCAAACAAATATAAGTAATTTCACAACAGAAAACAACCTTTGCGACAAAAGAAAGGCTGCCGAAAGATGGGAGGTTTCTCTAAATGTAGAAAATTGTAACATAACGAAGGGTTTTTGGGTAAAATATTTGAAAAAGAGAAAGACCAAAGCAAAAATGCACAAGTGGCAAAGTCTAAGAAATGCCACTTTTTGTAAGTCATAAATAGGGCGGGGTACTACACCTTGCTATTTATACAATTTAAAAAAAACACTTTTTTCTATCCTTTTCTGTGTCTTTTTTGTGCCTTTTTGCGCTTTATTTGATGCCATTGTTACAAAAACCATGCACTTTTTTCGTGCTTTGCCCCAATAGCTTTAAAACGGACATAAAAAAAGTTGCGCGTCTTGACGCGCAACCCTAAAAGGCATAGTTTTTATGATTGTTCTTTTTTATAATTGACGCTTACTCAAAATATTTGTAACGTATTGATGAAAGGATTTCTTAGTTCTATCTTACCATTTGGTTCTGTGGCAAACGCTCTAAATGGCGCGTACAATTATTGATAACAAGTTCAAACTGATTTTCACCTACATAATCAACACGATACAGACAGGTATTGCTATGACTAAAATCGTCCATCTTGGAAAGGTCTATGCCTAAAAGCAGGCAGAGAAAAATTTTCATGGCTCGCCCATGCATACAAACCAAAACTTTTTCCTCCTTCGGGTTTGCCATAATAATCTCTAAGGCTTTTTGCTGCCTTTCATAGACCTCCAAAGGCGTTTCTCCGTCAGGTATTTTCAGGTGCAGCAAGCCACTACGCCAGCCCTCTATCATCTTAAAATAGGCTCGGTCTTCTTCGGGCGTTACGGCTCTGCCTTCTTTATTGCCCCAAGAAATTTCATTCAGCCCTTTAAGTGGTTGCATCGGAATTTGCTGCTCCACTACAAAGGGGGCTACCGTTTGGTGCGTCCTGCGCAAGGCAGAGGTATAAATTTTATCGAAGCCAATATGTTGATAGTGTTGATAGAAGTGTTGTGCTTGTTTTCGTCCTATCTCGTCTAAGTCGGAATCCACACCGCTACCTTGCACAAGCCCTAAATGGTTGTACTCGGTGCGCCCATGGCGAATGATATAGAGTTGTTTGGGGGAATGGGAATAGGTTTTCATTTTTTTTGTTTTTTTAGATTTGTTTTCAAATGTTTTCTTTAAAAGTTGTAGTCTGTTATAGTTCAAACGCAAAACTTTGTAAAAAGTTTAAATTCCCCTGCCCAAAAATCGTACTAAAAAAAAATGCCCGCGCTTTTTCTTAAAGCGTATTAAAAAAATAGACAAAAAAATGCTCGCCTCGCCGCTTTAAAATTCTTCTTCCTCTTCAAAAATTTCAGACAAGTCAATTTGCAGGTCGGGAAAAATATGAGCATTGAAAATTTCGTCTTCTACAAAACTACTTTTTAGCTCATATTTTTCGTTTTCATTCAGAACATACTGCTGCAAAACATGTTCGGAAGGAAACACCACCCAATATTCTTTTACGCCACTTTCTTCATAAAGGGCGTATTTGGTTC